>CAIZNF010000036.1 GCA_903934275.1 uncultured Nitrosomonadales bacterium | reverse complement strand
TCCACCGCAGAAGCAAGAGCAGAAGCAAAGACAGAAACCAAAGCAAAGGCAAAACCGGGGCAGCGCCGTCCAGCTGCAAGTGAAATCGAATGTACAGCTTAAACTAAAGACATTATTGTCTTGACTCTGGGATCCACTTTAGATCCGCCCTATTCACACTGAAGATGACTACAAAGCTGTTATGCGCGAAGTTTCAGCGTTTTTTGATAGCGAGCCGAAACCTCAATCACCTGAAGGTGATCGTTTCGAAGTATTGCTGACCTTGGTTGAAGCTTATGAGGCCAAGCATGTTATATCGTTTGCGCCAATGTTGTGGCCGCAATATGCATGAAATCACGCTGCTGTGCAACGAAATGGCGATATGGCAGCTCACCGCTAGGCTTTGTGTGCATGTAGGGCAGCAACAGTAACTAATTTCGTGGAAATTTCGTAACAGTGTAACGAAATTGCACGTTAGCGGTGAATACTGAGGACGGTGGAACTCTATGCGGCCATTTCCAGCGGCCTGACTTCCTGCTCGATCCGCAGCCCGTTCTCACTCTCCGCCTGTTTCAGGTCAAACGAGCTTTGCAGGTTGAGCCAGAACTGTGCCGTGGTACCGAAGCAGCGCGCCAACCTTAGCGCGGTGTCAGGCGTAATGGCCCGGCGCTCGCGCACAATGTCATTGATTCGAGTTGCAGGGACACGCAACTCAATCGCCAAAGCGTGGGCGCTCATATTCATTGGCACAAGATATTCCTCGCGGATTATCTCTCCCGGGTGAATCGGTCTCATCCTGTTCGTTGCCATGTCATAACCTCGTTCAGTGGTAATCGACTATCTCTACGTTCTTTGCACCAGTCGCAGTCCAGATAAAACACACGCGCCATTGGTCATTGATGCGGATGCTGTGCTGCCCTTTTCGATCATCTTTTAATGCTTCCAGCCGGTTGCCAGGAGGCGAGGCCAAGTCTCGCAACTCCACTGCATCCTCGATCATTTGCAGCTTGCGCTGCGCGACGGCTTCAATGTTCCTGAACCGCTTCGGCTTTCTGTCTTCGTAAAGCGCTTCTGTATCTGCGCAAAGGAATGATCGGATCGTCATGGCTGATAATATTACCGAGGCGCGTTAAACGTCAAGCATTGTTTACTGGCATCATAGAACATGGACGCATGGGGCGGCGCTACCCGTTCTCGGCGACATTGAACACCACACGATTAACCGTTCCCGATGAACGCGAACGTCAATGCACAGAACCGATTTCTTAGCCTACCATCTGGCATACCCACCATTATCTGGTTGTATTTCTCTTAATTTTTTATATTCCTTACTTTAGAGTAAAAAATGTGAAAAAGGAGAATCCGTATGCCCATAGCAACCCTAACCAGCAAAGGTCAAGTTACCATCCCTGCTGTCGTGCGGGCAGCACTCGGTGTAGAAGCTGGGGACAGAGTGGAATTTATCCAAGTTGAGCATGGTCGTTTTGAACTGGTGGCCTCCACTCAGTCGGTAACCGCCTTGAAAGGATTGATCCACAAACCCGCCTCGCCGGTAACAATTGCGGCGATGAATCAGGCAATCGCCACTCATGGAGCAAAAGCAAAATGATTGGTTTGGACACCAACGTTCTTGTTCGTTATGTTGCGCAGGACGGCCCAAAACAGTCACCCAAGGCCACGAAATTGATCGAGTCAATGACTGCGGATGCACCGGGTTACGTTAGTCTCATCTCGGTAGTCGAATTAGGGAGGCAGAAATTCTAAAAGTACCGTTAATCGTAATTCAACATCTACCCCATCCCCTACCTAGCCTCCCCTTGAAGGGGGAGGAACTGAGTCCCTTCCCCTTCAAGGGAAAGGTTAGGATGGGGATGGGTTTGTTTTGTTTTGTTTTGTTTTGTTTTGGTTTGATAGAATGAATTTAATAAGCGGTATTTTAGTAAATTCCTACTCCCTTAGTCTGGGCACTCACAGATTGCTACGCATTGACCAAAGATGAAATATGCGAAGTGCTTGAAACGCTACTGCGAACAAAAGAAATTATCGTGGCACATACCGATATCGCGTGGAAAGCTTTGCGGATTTTCAAGGAAGGCAAGGCTGATTTTGCAGACTGTCTGATAGAACGATCCGCCAATGAAGCGGGTTGCAGCCATGCAACAACATTCGATCGTGTCGCTGCCAAGCACTGCGGTATGAAATTGATCGAGTAACCACGGCCAACAAAAGGAGTCTCTAAATTTGCTTCGCTCGCCCTGTCGCAGAAGGTGGAATAGTAAAGATGCTGCTATATAATTCGGCTCTGCTTCTTCATAAGTCAGCCGAAAAACGCTAGAATCCACGCTTCGCAACTGATCTATCAAAAGGAATTCATATTATGTCGATGTCTGATCGCGATGGCTTTATCTGGTATGACGGCAAGCTTGTACCATGGCGCGAGGCCACCACCCACGTACTGACCCACACCCTACATTACGGCATGGGCGTGTTTGAAGGGCTGCGCGCCTACAAGGCCGAAAAGGGTACGGCGATTTTTCGTCTGCAGGAGCACACCGACCGGCTGTTCAATTCCGCGCATATTTTCCAAATGAAGATGCCTTGGGACAAGGCGACCATCTTGGAAGCGCATCGCGAAGTGGTGCGCGTCAACAAGCTGGAATCCTGTTACATCCGCCCGATATGTTTTTTTGGCTCGGAGGCGATGGGCATTGCCGCCAAAACGCTGTCCACCCATGTCGCCGTGGCCGCTTGGCCGTGGGGCGCGTATCTGGGCGAAGAGGGAATGCAAAAGGGCATCCGCATCAAGACATCCAGCTTCACACGCCACCACGTCAATGTGAACATGTGCCGCGCCAAATCGGTGACCACTTATACCAATTCAATATTGGCGCACCAGGAAGTTGCCAACGATGGCTATGACGAGGCGCTGTTGCTGGATGTGGATGGTTATGTCGCAGAAGGTGCGGGCGAGAATTTGTTTATCGTCAAGAAAGGCAAGCTCTACACGCCAGACTTGACCTCGTGCCTGGAGGGTATTACACGCGATTCCATCATCACGCTGGCAAAGGAAATGGGCATCGAAGTGATCGAAAAGCGCATCACCCGCGACGAGATTTACTGC
The DNA here is from genome assembly GCA_903934275.1 of uncultured Nitrosomonadales bacterium. Classification (GTDB taxonomy): domain Bacteria; phylum Pseudomonadota; class Gammaproteobacteria; order Burkholderiales; family Gallionellaceae; genus Gallionella. Next base: position 4,772 of record CAIZNF010000036.1, on the reverse strand, counting down.
GCCGAGGAGGCATTCTTCACCGGCACTGCCGCCGAGGTGACACCGATTCGTGAGCTGGATCAGCGCACCATCGGTTGCGGCTCGCGCGGCCCGATTACCGCCAAGCTGCAACAGGCATTTTTTGATTGTGTGGCGGGCAAGCATCCGCAGCATACCGACTGGCTGAGCTACGTTTAATTTCAGGGAACCTCTATAGAGGTTCCCTGAAATCTTGTTTCAAAGACCAACCGACTCCACTTCTCTATCAATAGTGCCATAACGTAGGGCGTGTTCTACCCGCCAGATATGGCTGTCGGGCGCAGCCCGACCTACAAATTAACGCAGATTTTCATGCAGTTATCGATGATTACAGTATCACCCAGAAGGTGAGTACGCTAAACGGGGCAATTCTTTGTTTAATCTGCGGAAATCTGCGTAATCTGCGGACAACTGCTTTTTGTAGGTTGAGTGAAAAATAGAATAAGGGACAACACCATGAGCAAACAAGACATCTCTCAGCGTTATATCGAAGTAACCGCGCACGACCTGCCGTTAACCTGCCCGATGCCGGATATGAGCTTGTGGAACGCCCATCCCAGAATAAGAATTCCGCTCAATCACGGCGGCGAAGCGCGCTGCCCATATTGCGCCACCTTGTATAAATTCAAAGGTGAATTACCGAGAGCGCATCACTAGTACGATACACGTACAGCTTCCGTAGGGTGCGCCGTGCGCACCTTGGTGCGTGAAATGCACCCTAACGGGCATGGCGAGTAATACCCCTGATAATGAAACTCGCCATGCCCATTTCCCCCTCCCCAACTCTCCCCCGGAGGGATAACCAGCGACTTGGGCATCGTTTTTTGATGGCCTAGTCGAATGGCTAGTTGTTTTATCAGAGGGAACAAACGAATCGCCGCACGAGTTTCACGTTAATATGCCCAAAACCACAATACGCAAAATTTTAATTATCGGCCCCAGCTGGGTAGGTGACTGCATGCTGATGCAGCCGATGCTGATGCGCATCAAGCAGCGCCACCCCGGTTGCCGCATCGACGTGTTCGCTCCGCAGTGGACTGAAAAATTGTTGTGTGCCATGCCGGAGGTACATGAAGTCATCGCTAATGCGTTCCCGCACGGTGCGCTGCAACTCGCCGCACGCTACCGGCTCGGCAAACAACTGCGCGCCGCACGCTATGATCAGGCCATCGTACTGCCCAATTCGTGGAAATCCGCACTTGTACCGTTTTTTGCACATATCCCGCTACGCACCGGTTTTATTGGCGAGTCACGCTATATCCTGCTCAATGATAGGCGCAAGCTCGACAAGGCCTCCCTGCCACTGATGGTGGAACGCTTTGCGCAACTTGCTGAGGATTTGCAAAGTGAAATTCCACGCCCCCTAGCTAATCCAAAACTGGTAATAAATGAAGCTCAACGCAATGATACTCTGCACAAATTAAATACGAAAAACTTATGTCCGAGCACCCGCCTGACGCTGGACAAACCCATTGCAATATTTTGTCCGGGTGCCGAGTACGGGCCCGCCAAGCGTTGGCCAGCAGCCTATTTCGCGGATATCGCACAACGCCTGCGGCAACATGGCTACGCGATATGGTTGATCGGCTCCGGCAAAGACAAACCCGTTGCAGATGAAATAAACCGGCTTGCGGATGGCAACTGCATCAACCTGTGCGGCAGCACCGACCTGATTGATGCCATCGCACTACTGGCGTGTGCGCAAATAGTCATCAGCAACGATTCCGGCCTGATGCATTTGGCGGCCGCACTGGATCGCCCGATGCTGGCGCTGTTCGGCTCCAGCAGCCCGCAGTTCACCCCGCCGTTATCCGCGCAAGCGCAGATCGTCAAACTCGACATGGAATGCAGCCCGTGCTTCAAACGCGAATGCCCGTTGGGGCATTTCAACTGCATGGTAAAACTCACACCCGATCTCGTATGGGAAAAATTCAATATTTATCCAGACCACATCTATTCGACCCAGATTATCGATTAGCAGATTCATTTCCACTCCCTCCGGGGAGGGGTGGAAAAATGGAAACGGGCATGGTGAGTTTCATTATCAGTGGTGACTCTCACCATGTCCGTTAGCCCCGAGCTGCGTCATTCATGGCAAACAACTCGGTTGCGCCCGCTGGTCTTGGCTTGATAGAGTGCCTGATCGGCAAGGCTGGTAACAGCTTTCAGCTCCATGCCTGGTTTTGCTTCACACAGCCCGACACTGATGGTCAAACCTTCCGGTATTTTCGACAATTTAATTTGACTGACTTGCTGGCGAATACGCTCTGCGATGAGCATGGCACCAGCCATATCAGTTTCCGGCAGCAACACAAGAAACTCTTCACCGCCCCAGCGGGCGAGTATATCCATGCTGCGGAAGCCGCTTTTGAATACTTCGGCAACAGCGATCAATGCCTGATCGCCAACGTCGTGCCCATGAGTATCGTTGACCCGCTTGAAGTGGTCGATGTCGAGCATCATCGTGAACAGTTGCTGGTGTGTGCGTGTGGCACGGGAAAGCTCCTGGTCGGCGAGCAGGCGAAAATGTCGCCGGTTCATCAGCCCGGTCAGCGGGTCGGTGTGCGCCAACTTGGTGAGCTCTTCCTGTTTCGCCAGATGATGGCGTATATCGATCAGACTGACGGAATAAAATGTCTCATTGCCTATCCTGGCCATATTTATAGCCACCTCCAAATCCAGCACACCCCCCAGTTGATCCTTACCGATCATCCGTTCCATCGTGGGAGGCATTCCCCGTGCTGCAACCTGATTATTCAACAAATTATATTCAAGCGAAAATTTATTGATTAACTGGTGCATGTGCAGCCCCAGCATAGTGCCTTTTTCGTAGCAGAACATAAGCTCCGCGCTGCGATTGGCTTCCAGCACCTTTCCGTTATTATCCAGCAGCAGAATGCCCTCATAAGCATGGTCGAAAAATAGGTGGAAGCGTATTTCACTGTGTAGCGATTCGCGCAATATGTGCCGGGTCTGTACGGCATAGCGAATGGAGTGTTCGAGGTGCTTGGCAGTCAATTCGGACTTGCTGATAAAGTCGACGATACCGCTTTCGCTCGCGTTCAGGTCAATGTTTTCGCAGGATTCGATGCTGGTGAGCATGATGAGCGGTGGGCATTCGAGCCCCATAGTTGATATCGTCGCTTGCGCCCATTCCAATCCATTGGTCCCGTCGCCCAGATAATAATCAACCAAGCAGACATCGTAGCTACCGCTCTCAATCAGTTTGCTTGCCGTTGCGCTGTCATGAGCCCAATCAATAGGAATATTCTCACTGTAAATCTGGCGCACCAGATACTCAATCAACAAATAGTCGTTTTCGTCGTCGTCCAGCACCAGAATTTTTTTGGGGTGTTTCATACCGGCTATTTCACATCCAATGTTGGCAGGGTGACAATGCACAGCCAATAATCGGTGACAGCACGAATCACCTCCACGAGCTTGTCAAAGGTGACCGGCTTGACTATAAATGAATTGGCACCGAGGTTATAGCTGGCGAGCAAATCTTCCTCCGCCCTTGAGGTGGTTAAAATTACGATGGGAATTTTGCGTAATAGTTCATGTTGCTTGATTTCAAGCAGCGCTTCCCGCCCATTTTTACGTGGCATGTTCAAGTCGAGCAGAATCAGTCCGGGCAACGGGGTTTCGGCGAGGTGGGTATAAGCGCCGTGACGGTGCAGATAATCCATCAGTTCAATGCCATCAGCGACAAAATCCAGCGGGTTTTCCAGGCGAATTTCCGCAAAAGCATCTTCCACCAACAACCGGTCATCCGGGTCGTCATCGGCCATGAGAATCGTGACCAATTTGTGTTTCTGACGAACCAGTTCGTGGTTTTTGAGGGTAAAACGAATCGTGCGTTCAATGCTCTCTATGTTAAGTTCACTCTTGGTCAGGAAGTAAGCAATACCGATGGTTTCTTTGGCCAAAGTTTCTATTGACTGCACATCGGGTGGACCGGTAAGCAGGATGGCGGGCGGACATTTCCCACCCAATTTCTTGTGCATGGTTGCTACCCAATCAACGCCTGTGGTCTGGCTGCCAAGCTGGTAATCCACCAAAAAAATGTCGTAGTGTTTGTCCGACACCAACTGCTCACCTTGCGCGTAGGTGTTTGCCCAATCCAGGCAAAATTCAGCGCCATAGATTTGTTTCAACAAATCATGAATCAGAAAATAATCATTTTCATCATCTTCCAGCAACAGAATGCTCAGATTTTTTTCGCTCATGACAGACCTTTAATAATTGGGTGGCAGACGCACGATCTCGAACCAGTAATTGGTAACTTTGCGGATGATATCCACCAATTTGTCAAACGTAACGGGTTTGACGATGAATGAATTGGCTCCCAGGTCGTAGGTGCGGAGAATGTCCTCTTCCGCGCTGGAGGTGGTGAGAATGACAATAGGGATCGTGCGTAGCACAGGGTCTTCCTTGATCTCCTTGAGCGCCGTGCGGCCATCCTTTTTGGGCATGTTCAAATCCAGCAAAATCAGTCCGGGCAACGGGGTATCGGCGAGATGGCTGTACGTGCCGCGACGATGCAGGTAGTCCATCAGCTCAATGCCGTCTTCGACAAAAGCAAATTTATTGTTCAAGTGCACTTCTTCAAAAGCATCCTGCACCAACAACCGGTCATCCGGATCGTCGTCGGCCATCAAAATGGTAATACTCTCGCGGTTTGTCATTGTGATCTTTCTTATTATTCAGGGTTCTTAGTCTCTAACGGTAAAACAAACGACAACAAATTGTCG
>CAIZNF010000035.1 GCA_903934275.1 uncultured Nitrosomonadales bacterium | reverse complement strand
TGACTATCAAGCATGATACGCATGTCGGCATATCGCTGAATCACATGGCGCGGCGGATGCGATTGATCGAGGCGAGGTTTGGCGACATTGGCGATGATCTGAATCTGTTTCGCAAAATCGAAGTGTAGGCAGTAACGGGTGGATGGCCGCTGCCGAATTCTGGTTTAGTTAAAGAACGCCTGCACCGCCTCCATGAAGTCTTGAGTAACACGCTCGTTCACATCCTCGCCGATTTCCAGCCTTTCGATTAGCTCGTTTTGGTGACAAAACATCTCCAGCAGCAGCGGCTTAAGTTCGTCCAGGTCGAAAGACCATCCGACCATGCCCGGTTCACCGGCAACGGCCTCGCCGGGCAGCAGCAGCGATAGGACGAGCGGCACGGTCTGGTCAATGCGGCTGGCGAAGAAAGACCAATACGGCCATGCCTCAAACAGTCTGGCAAACCATGTCCGCACTTCTGGAATGGACTCCAATTCGCGGGGATCGTCGTCGTAGCCGTGGAACACCAGCGTTACCGCACCCTCGGCGCTCATGGCGGAAGATCGGTCGCTGGACAGGCTTTTAAGCGCGGACAATACGCCCGATATGTCGCCAGCGGTGATCGCGGTAGAGTCGCAAACAACAATCACTTGCTGGTCTTTTACGGGGGAAAAGCGAGAGGTTGGCATGATCGCTTGCAATAGCTATGACACGAGCGAGTATAGCGCAGCATTGTTATGTACCGCGTTGCTGTGTGCTAACGGGTACACGACGCACTATGAGATTGGTGGCTTAGCTTCTCCGCTGCAAGCGGTTCAGCGTCTTGGCAATCTCCAGCAAGGCGCACTGATTTTCTGGCGTGAGGGTGCGGAACTGGCGTCGTAGTTGAATAGCTTCGCTGGTGTAGTCCAATTCATTTCTGCCTTCAATTTTTTTGCCTGCCGGAGAATTGTTTTTACCTTCAGCGAAAGCGTAAAGCCCGGCTACAGTGGTCTTAAGCGCGGCTGCAATCATTTTTAGCGAATCTGCTGCTGGCTGTTGCACACCCCGCTCGATGCGCGATAGATTACTGGGATCGGTTCCGATCTCCAGCGCTATCTGCTCCAAAGTTTGCCCTCTTTCCTGCCGCAAGGCTCGGATGACTTGTCCAATTTCAATACGCCAATAGTCGAAAGCTATGGCGTAATACGCAAAGCGTTTGCGCGCAAGCTAAGAAAATAATTGGCGCATACCGCCAATTTGTTGGTAATCTTGCGTTAACAACAAACTCAAGATGATGTATGCCATTTCTCGAATGGGTCAACAAAGCCCAGGCACAACGCGCCGCTGCCGATGTGCCCTACCACTTGCTGCAATTTGAATCCGCGCACGGCGATGCAGCAGCGGAAAACATGCTCATTCAGGGCGACAACCTCAAGGCGCTGAAAGCGTTGCTGCCGTTTTATCGGAAGCAGGTGAAGTGCATCTATGCTGATCCGCCGTTTAACACTGAGCAAGCATTCCCGGATTACGACGACAAGCTGGAGCATTCGCAGTGGCTATCCATGCTTTACCCCGCACTGGAATTGCAGCGTGAGCTGCTGGCCTCTGACGGCACGTTGTTTATTCACATCGACGATAACGAACTTGGCTATCTCATTGCGATTGCTGACGAGGTGATGAACCGCAAGAACCGCGTCGCTATTATCACCTTCAAGCAGGGCGCGGCCACGGGGCACAAATCCATCAATCCGGGCATGGTCAGCACAACGAATTTTGTGCTGGTCTATGCCAAGGACAAAGCGAGCTGGAAACCCAATCGCCTCTTTACCGGACGGGAGCGCGACAAACGCTATGGCTCGTTTCTGGTCAATCCTGATGACCATTATGCTGACTGGCGATTAACCACGCTCTCCGCCGCCTTCGCCATCGCCAAGGGTAAAAAGATCACCGAACTGAGGAAGGAGCTTGGCCCGCAGTTGCTGGAAGAACAACTTAACGACTTCGTGATTGAACATGCCAGTCAGGTTATCCAGCCAGTTCGCCCTGATTACGATGCTGTGAGTGAGGCGGCACAAAAACTGATTGACCAATCACTGGCAGAACTCGGCAAAATCTTTCTACTGGAGCGTGATGGCTACTCGAATATGTAGTGCCTGTCAGAAAACCCCTGTTTTTTAAAAACTTACTCCCTGAATTTTTGGCATGTACCCCACAACTCTTGATTTTTGTTGCTGGAAGGAAAAGTTTTTCATTTT
>CAIZNF010000034.1 GCA_903934275.1 uncultured Nitrosomonadales bacterium | reverse complement strand
TGGGTTATCGGAAACAATCCGTCAACCTATAGTATCAGTCGCGATTTATGCCTTTGCTGCGCTTCGATTTTGATGCGAATGCCCTGGGGGGTGGGTGAAGGCGTAGCTTGTAGCTGAAGCGGTTTTGCTACCCGCTACCCGCTACCCGCTACCCGCTACAGGCTGTGTGGGCGCGCTACCCCCTCGCGCGGAAATCCGCGCTCCTACCGGTGCCGGGGCAAAAGTTTCTCGCACCGCGCGATAGCTACCGGACTACAGCAATTTTACCAGCACGGCTACAATGCCGACCGCCACCACCATCAGCGCGCCGAGCTTGATGACCATGCGCTGTTCGAGCAGCTTGAGCTCTTGTTGCAAAAGCTCTTTAGTGACGACCTCTTTCAGGTTTAATTCGAGCACCTCGGATAACGCCTCGGCCTCGGCTTCCGCCAGACGCGAATCTGCCCCAGCCGCTTTAAGCCGGTTGGCAAATTTCAGGGTATCGAAGGTTAAAGCACTCATACGGGGTAGCATAGCATAATTAAAATAGCGATTGCAGGCGATTTAACGGGGGTTTAACGGGGGGGGTCGGGAGGGTGGCTATACCCTTACCGCACCGCGTACACTTTTTCTACTGGAATCGCGTTTAAACCCGCTTTGCGTTTTCATCCCTTCACCGCATTTTCCAGCGCCTTACCCAGCACGTCCAGAATCTCGCGCTCTTCGTCCGGGTACAGCTCGCCCGCCGCCGTCACCGGCAGGAACGGTCTGGCGGGGATGTCGCCCCACAGGTTGGGGAACTCGGCCTTAGTGCCGCCGAACTGCTGCATGGCGGCGTAGACCGGGCTGGCGGTCACGGTCAGCGTGTCGCCGCTGACGCTGGGGAATATCTGCGTGGACAAATCCTTGCTGTCGCCGATCAGCGGCTTCTTGCCCGCCAGCGCCCGCCCGCCCCGCGCCGACACCGCCCCCTTCTTGGTGAAGTTATTGGCGTTGCCGTGCAGCAGCGCGCGCAGCACGGTATCCGAATTGGGTGCCCACGGCGTGCCGTCCGGCGCGGTCGAAGTCTCGAAGCGCTGCTTGGCGCGCAGCGTGATGTCTTCGCCGAGGGAGCGCAGGATCGGGCTCATGTCCTGCCCGGTCTGGATCAGGCGGTTGAAGGCGGCGAGGACTTCGGTGTTGTTTACTTCGATGGTGAAGGTCATACCCGCTCCAACTCTTCGGCGATCCGCCCGCAGGCCGTCTCGAAATGCTCCGCGTCGATCTCGCAGCCCAGAAACTTGCGCCCGGTGCGCAGCGCCGCCACGCCGGTCGATCCGCTGCCCATATACGGGTCGAGCACCACCTTGCCCAGCCCGATGCGCGCCGTTTCGATGCACCACGCCATCAGCGCCACGGGTTTTTGCGAGACATGCATTTTTTTATATCCGTCGGCTTTGTTGTTTTTTTCGCGCGCAACCCCCATCCACATATACCGGTAAATGCAGCGCGCGTTTTTGCGGTTCGTCCACATAAACTCTGCGTCCGCGAAACAGGCCGCTGGGCCTTGTCCGCAGGACTTATCCCACACCAGCATGCGACCACCTTCGGGCAAGCGGGTTTTGTAGTGTTCCGCGCCGAACAACACGATGGGTTTATCTTTTGCCAAACTTATAAACGGAGTCGGGTCAAAGGGCCGGCCGTCGCCGTGGATGGGTTTGTTTTTGTTTGATGATAAAAGTCCTTTACCTCCCCCGCCAAGCGTAATCCCGATCCCATACGGCGGGTCGCTCACCAGCGCGTCCGCTTTCAGCAGCCCTTGCGCCAGCAGCTCCAGGCAGTCGCCCAGGTACAGGGTGGCGACCACTTCGCCGTTGCGGGTGAATTCTTTTTTGACTGTTTGCATGGTTGAGCCCATAATTAAATCATACCGGTTCGTTTAGGACGTATAGGCTAGGGGATGCCGCAAGGCATTGCATTAGCTGCCGGTGCCCTTCTTCGTTTTAATCGCTAGGGTAACGGGTACAACACTGCGGTTGCGCTTTCCCGGTCTGATTTCAAACACCCACACAAACACTTCGCCGCCGCGCTCTTTGGTTACAACGATGCGCTGCAAGCCGTCGACAACCTTTCCGGTACGCACGCTGTCCGGCGCTGTCAGGTCGCCCATCAGAAAATCGTAATCGGCTGCAACGGGCATCCGCTGGCCTTCGCCGTCAAATTCGTGATGTTTTTTAATATGCCGGGGCGCGTCGCCCTGCATCAGCACAATAAAACTTTCCAGTTCTATTTTAGCCGCCTTATCCAGCGCGGTATTTTCGACAAAACCCAGCCATAACGGGTAATCGATTGAAGCCTCCGCAAGTGACTTGCTGGCAAACTCGGATGCCGAATACTCTGCCGCGACATAACGGTTCAGGTCGTGCGATAGCGCCTTTCTGATCGCGGGCGGATAGTTGATCAGCTTGTCCTGCACCATCTGCCGCAGCGAGGTATCCGTGTTCGCCCCCGGCGCATAAAGTGATGTTCTGGGAGCCAGTCGTTCATCGAGGGCGGGAACAGGTAGTTTATGTCGCGTTTGATTGGATTGAAGCGGCTCATTTAATTTATTTAACTTGTTGATTAACAAGTTGAATTATACAATTTTGCAATGGTAATTTGTTGGTTTTTTTGGCGTTTTTTCTTCGAGGAAGTCAGACAGGCTGCTAGTCTCTAATGCAAAATTAAGCGACAACAAATTATCGCTTGTGGATAAAAAACTGTCATTCCGAACGAAGTGAGGAATCTTGATTTTCTTTCCATGCCAAAAACACCAAGATTTCTCGCGGAGCTCGAAATGACAATCCTT
>CAIZNF010000033.1 GCA_903934275.1 uncultured Nitrosomonadales bacterium | reverse complement strand
TTCAGACAAAACCTATGCCTTGCCACATAAATCTGTAGTAGAAAGCCTGCAAATTCAGTTTTTCAGCGAATCTTCGATCCAATTAAAGTCTGCATGAAACCGCGCAGTTATTGAGAAGTGGAGGTTTTCTGGCAAACACTAGCTATGCATGAAAAGATAATAAACATCATCGATCATTGGCATTGACTACTCCGGCAATTAGCCGTACATTGCCAAAAAGGAGGTTTCGCCATGACATCAGCTATTTCAACCGCCCGACTCGAAGCTCGGATTAGTACCGAGTTGCACGCCACGCTCAAACGCGCGGCAGAAATTCAGGGGCGCACCATGACTGATTTTGTTGTCTCCGCCGTGCAAGATGCTGCCCAACGCGCCATCGAACAGTCTGGCGTTATCAGGCTGTCATTATCTGATCAGGAATGTTTTGCCTCAGCGTTACTGTCCCCGCCCAAACCAACAACAGCATTGAAACGCGCATTTGCGCGTCGAAAAAAATTGTTGGGCGCTGAATGAGCAAAGCCAATTTTCGGGTTGCTGCACTTGATAAAGATATTGATCGCGCCACGTTTAGTAGTGGCTCCGAACCCTTAGACCGCTACTTTCAGCAACAAGTTACGCAAGAAATACGACGTAGGGTGACTGCCTGTTTCGTGGCGCTAACAAGTGGTCAAATCATTGCGGGCTACTACACGATAGCGGCAACCTGTGTGCCGTTGATTGGTCTTCCACCGAATGCGGCAAAGAAACTACCCCGCTACCCTCTAGTGCCAGCAGTCCGAATGGGGCGATTGGCAGTCGATGAAAAATTCAAAGGGCAAGGATTGGGAGGTGCACTTCTTGCTGATGCCTTGCGCCGTTCATGTACATCCGACATCGCTGCCTATGCCATGTTGGTTGATGCTAAAGATGATGTGGCTGCAGCCTTCTGTCTACATCACGGATTTATTCCACTGCCAGAGTCGCCGTTGTCATTATTTTTGCCACTGGCAACAACTTCCAGCATTTAACTTGGCAAATATTCACCCTGGGTATTAGCCAGAAATAAGTCAACGACGGCTTGTGTTCTAGCAATATCGAATGTTGGTAGGCAAGCCGGTGCCATAACCAGAAGATCATGCTCACCTTCCAATTTGCTTAAATATTGAGCGATTGATCAAGTAACCAACTTGACTTACATAGGCCATTGGCCTACTCTGCACATACGGAATTCGAATGGAATCATGATAAAAATGATGCCTGCTTTATGGAGTGCGGGTTCGACTTCGCTTATGTGTTGCAAGCGTTCATGGATGCGGAAAGATTGGTCCAAAAGGGCTCGCGCTGGAATTACTGAGAAGATCGTTATCAATTACTTGGTGCCATCGAAGGGCGAGTATTTTTTGTTGTGTACACCATTCGTGGAACTGTGCTCCGGATAATTTCAGCGCGTAAGGCCAACCAAAGAGAGGTGAATGATTATGAAAATAGTGAACGTGAAAATTGATCCTGTAACTCTTTCCGGGCTGCCACGAGGCCGTGTGAACCAGAATCGCGTGGATGCCACAAGCGAGAAGGACATCGATTTGCAAATGGCACAGGACAATGAGGAGGCCATGCAGGATGCTGCAAAATTTGCACGCCGGGTGCGCCGTCGTTTAGGATTGAGTCAACTTGAATTCTCGCATCGCATTAATGTTTCGCTCGAAACAATACGCAACTGGGAGCAAGGTAAACGTCGCCCGACAGGAGCAGCCAAGGCACTTTTGAAAGTGCTCGACAAGGCTCCAGAGGCCGCATTATCTGCTTTAGCATAGGGTCACGGGCTTTGAGTGTGCGAATGACGGCTTAGCAGAGGCGAGATTGGCAACATGTAGGACCGTAAGGTGCCATAACCGGACTCATAAAAGGTTTCTCCATTGCGGACGGCTAGCCCGCACACTTCATGCGACACGTGGCAATTAATTAGCGCTTAACTCACCAATATCGGTTGTATTTCCATACTTAAATGTGTACGAAGGGTGGTAGCTATAGACCAATCCTTTGCCATCTGGCTCAGCCTTTACTATCGAGAATTGTTTATTATCCACTGCTGCGATCCGGTATAAGTTTTCTTCCTTGGCTAAGGATATGTGCCGGATAAGCTCCTGTTTAATCTTTGGGTAATTATTTGCGTGACCACCGGAGGCAATGATGACAGGCGCATCGCAAAATATTATTTCATGATTTTTTGAGAATATTTTTGGGTGTAACTGATTCGATAATAATTGTTCGACCGCCTCATTAGAATCCTGGTTCTTCAAATTAAAAAGGTTTAGTAGCCGTATAGTCCCACCAGAATATTCGCTGGAAAACAATTTGATGACATCACCCATGAGTCGATCAATAGAAAACTCAACATAAGTTTCACCAGGAGAAGGCTCAACAAAGAAAGGCAGAGTTTTTGATCTTAAGTATTCTGTTTGATCAACTTCATCCAATGGCAGGGCGCTACCCGGATTTAATAACACAAAGCTGGCTAGCAATTTCCAACTATTGCCAAATTGCAGGATCGTCTGGTCACGGAAACAGACTCCCGACCCACTATCTTGTTCCCACCTAGCAAAACATTTCATGTTCATCACATTCACCTTATTCGTTCGCAACACCATGCGGCACATGCCCTGTAGCGACATGCTGGCGCGCAGACTCGCAATGCTTCTGTTGATCGTCAAAGAAAATATCCGCTCCGAATGCTTTCAGGAATTCACCTTTATCTTTTCCACCGAGGAATAGCGCCTCGTCGATACGGATATTCCATGCTCGCAAGGTGCGGATAACTCGCTCATGCGCCGGTGCGCCGCGTGCGGTGATAAGCGCGGTGCGGATAGGTGAAGAGTTGGCTGGGTATTCAAGCTGAATCCGGTGCAGCATGGCGAGGAAGTTTTTGAATGGCCCGCCCGGCAGAGGCTCTCTGGCGGTCGCTGATTCGTTGTCCTGGAACGCATTCAACCCAGATTCCTTGTATATCCGCTCCGATTCGTCTGAAAACAGCACAGAATCGCCGTCGAAGGCAATGCGCAACTGCAAAGGGTTAGCTCTACCTGTTGATGGGGTTGAAGCTGAAGGCAAAATTGTTGCGGCGGCAAAGCCAGCCTCCAGTGCCTTGCGCACATCATCTGATTCGGCAGAAAGGAATAAATGCGCGCCGAATGCTGAAATGTAAGCGTGGGTGCTCTCTCCTCTGGTGAACGCGGCACGTCCGATATTCAGCCCGTGATGCTGAATCGAGTTGAAGATACGCAGCCCTGTGTCGGCGCTGTTGCGCGATAGCAGGATTACTTCCACGCGAGGATTTTCTGGGTCGCGCTCGTTGAGCGCCAGAAGTTTTTTTACCAGGTTGAACGCCACACCTGGATTAAGCGGCACATCTTCATGCTCAACCTGATAGCGACAATATGCATCCACTCCCTGTTTTTCGAATATGACATGGCTTTCGTCCAAGTTGAACAAGGCACGGGATGAAACGGCAACAACCAATTTTTCAACAGGAATGGCTTTATCTTGGATGTTCAAGCTCCACCTTCAAAGTAATGAGCAATCCGCACCATCGCCAGCGTATCCCGTTCGCAGTACAGCAGCAGCGCATTGTGTAATTGCTGGCGGCG
>CAIZNF010000032.1 GCA_903934275.1 uncultured Nitrosomonadales bacterium | reverse complement strand
TTCAGACAAAACCTATGCCTTGCCACATAAATCTGTAGTAGAAAGCCTGCAAATTCAGTTTTTCAGCGAATCTTCGATCCAATTAAAGTCTGCATGAAACCGCGCAGTTATTGAGAAGTGGAGGTTTTCTGGCAAACACTATGTATTTCAAAGGTGGCCAGCGCTGGATTTTTTACCGCGAAAAACTGAAAGAGATTGATGGCGTGTTGGTGGCGGGTGAACCGCTGACAACACTTTGGGATGATCTGCTTTCCAATAATCTGCACAAGGAAGGCGGTGTTGAGTTCCCCAAAAGCAAAAAACCCGAAGCGCTGCTCAAGCGGGTAATCGAACTCAGCACGAAGGCCGGTGATCTTGTTCTGGACGGTTTTCTCGGTTCGGGCACCACGGCGGCAGTGGCGCACAAAATGGGCCGGCGTTACATCGGCATTGAACGAGGCGAACATGCAGTTACCAAGAGCCTGCCACGATTGAAGGCTGTGATTGCTGGCGATCCGAATGGTATTTCTCAATCAGTCGGCTGGCAGGGCGGCGGCGGTTTCCGCTTCCATACGCTGGGCGAGCCTGTATTCGATGCCGATGGTGGTATCCATCCAGCCGTGCGCTTCGCATCACTGGCGGCGTATCTCTGGCACTTCGATACCGGCGAACCGGCGCGGCAATCATTTAATTCGCCACTATTGGGTGTGCATCGGGGCACGGCGTATTACCTGCTTTACAACGGCATCCTGGGCGACCGACGGCCACAAGGCGGCAATGTGCTGACCTCATTGGTGTTGTCCTATCTCGATTCGTTGTTTCCGCATGACGGCCCGCGCATCGTCTATGGCGAAACGACCCGCTTGGGTGAGGTGCGCTTGCGCGAGGCGGGCATCACATTCAAACAGATTCCCTATGACATCAAGGCTTGCTGACCATGTTTGAGTTGAAGGACTACCAAAAAAAGTCACTAGCGGTACTGGATGACTTTTTTCGCAAAGTGCGCACACTAGGACTGGATGCCGCTTGGCAGGACTGCGCGCCAGTGCTTGAGAAAAACGGCCAAACATTGCAAGCCAAATATGATGCTGAGGCGCTGGGTGAGGTGCCCGCCGTTTGCGTGCGCATCCCCACCGGCGGAGGTAAGACTTTTCTTGCCGCTCATGCGGTTGCAAAAATCGGCAAGACTTTCCGCGACACCGCCGCGCCGGTGATCTTGTGGCTGGTGCCTTCGGATGCCATTCGCACACAGACGCTGATAGGTCTCACAACACCGCGCAATCCTTGCCGTGAGGCATTGACTGAGCATTTTGGCGAGCGCGTGCGGGTGTGCGCGCTGGACGAGCTGGCCACCGTCGGCCCGCAAGAAGTCGGCCAGTCGGCCATTGTGATCGTGGCATCGATTCAGGCTTTTACTATCAATGACAGAAGCACTCGCAATGTATATTCATTCGACGAAACATTCGCACCCCATTTTCAGGGGCTTACTCCGCAACAAGAAGCATCACTCGACCTCGTAACCGAGGCGGACATTAAAAAACAAACCTATCTCACTGCCGAAGACATCGGGCGCGTCAAGGCCTCGATGGCCAACTGGTTGAGTTTGAATCAGCCGATTGTGGTGGTGGATGAAGCACATAATCGTCGGACAGATTTAACTTTTCGCACACTGTGCGACTTGCATCCAGCCTGTGTTATCGAACTGACGGCAACCCCAATGCCGGGCAGCAACGTGCTTTTCCATGTGGGCGCGCAGGCGCTGGCGCGGGTAGACATGATTAAGCTGCCGATTGTGTTGATCGAACATACTACCGGCTGGAAAGATGCGGTGCGCGATGCCATCCTCACCCGCGACCGACTGGAATTGCTGGCGGCCAAGGAGCCGGACTACATCCGCCCGGTGATTCTGTTTCAGGCAGAAGCGAAAAATGGTGAAGTGACAGTAGATGTGCTGCTGGAACACTTGACCAGCGCGGACGGCGAAAAGCTGGATCGCAAGCAAATTGCAGTTGCCACGGGCGAGCAGAAAGAATTGGACGGCATCGTGCTATCGGACACGCAATGCCAGATACGTTTTGTCATCACAGTGGAAGCATTGAAAGAAGGCTGGGATTGCCCCTTTGCCTATGTGCTGTGCAGCTTGCAGGACGCGAGAAGCGCCAAGGACGTGGAGCAGTTGCTCGGTCGTGTGCTGCGTATGCCTTATGCCCGCGTGCGTAGCCAGCCGGAATTAGGCAAGGCGTATGCGCATATCGTGGCACAAGGCTTTGCGCGTGTCGCCGACACCCTGACTGACCGACTGGTCAACAATATGGGCTTTGAGGCGTATGAGGCCGCGCAAGCGATTGCCCCCGCGCAATGTGCTTTCCCGCTACTGGATGGCAGCGGACAGCTTCAACCGAAACCGGCAGAGGCGTTTATTTCCCTGCCGGTGTTGCCAGTGGCTGCTATCCCCGAGGCATTGAAAGACAGCATCGAAATTCGCCCGACCACCAGCGGCGCAACTGCAATAGTGCGTGGAGAATTGACCGAAGCCGTGGAAGATTTTTTGCTCTCGGCGTGCAAGGCTGGCAAGCAACAGGAGAGCGTCAAGGAAGCCATTGAGCGCGAGCGCACCCGGCAAGCTGCCTTGATGGCACCATCGGCACGCGGCGTGCCCTTTGCGCCGCTGCCGCAGCTTTGTTTGCAATGGGATGGTGATTGGCAACCGGTGGAAAAACGCCTGCTTTCCGAGTTGGGCGATTTTGATCTGTTTGCCGAACCGTTACGGCTTGAATGCTTTGCCATCCGCGAAAATGGCGCGGCATTCGAGATTGATGTTGAAGGCGGCAAGGTGGTGTATCAAGTGGCGGACAGCGGCCAATTGCATTTGAACGAAGTGACCGCTCATGCCACTGAAAATGACTTGGTGCGCTGGTTGGATCGCGAATGCCGCCAGCCCGACATTGGGCAAGCTCAACTCATCAAGTGGCTGCTAGCTTTGCTTCGGCACCTGATGGCGGATCGTAGCTTACCGCTGACCGCGCTAGTGCGCGCCAAGTACCCGCTGGCCGAAGCAATACGCCGGGAAATCGAGCTGCGACGATTGAATGCCATCAAGCATGGTTTCCAAAAATCGCTATCGGGTTTCTTTGCAGCCCCACGTTTAGAAGATAGCTTCCGTTATGCCTTCACCTTTCTGCCCAATCATTATCCGGCGAGGCCACCGTTTTACTCTGGCCGTTACAAATTCCGCCATCACTATTACCCGGTGATCCACGATCTGCGGGAAAAGCGCGCCGATGGAACACCAGCGGAAGAGTTTGTTTGTGCGCAAGCAATCGACAACAATCCGATGATTAAGCATTGGGTGCGGAACGTGGAAAAAGAGGATCGTTTCTCTTTTTGGCTACCGACCGCTACCGACTATTTCTACCCAGATTTTGTCTGTGAATTAACAGACAAGCGCTTGCTAGCTGTGGAATACAAGGGTGAACCCTATAAAACTAACGACGATTCGCGTGAAAAAATGCAGGTAGGCCATCAATGGGAAACTTCAAGCGGCGGGTGCTGCATGTTTCTGATGGCGTTTGCTAAGGATGAATTGGGTCGTAACGTGGCGCAGCAGATTGCAAACAAAATAAATACGGCTTGTTGAAATGGAAAAACAGTTTGGGCGGCAGTAAATC
>CAIZNF010000031.1 GCA_903934275.1 uncultured Nitrosomonadales bacterium | reverse complement strand
CCCTACAACCAAGTTGGTCTGTAGCTTTGCATTGAGTGTCAGGTAAGGCCCGAATCAGCTTGTTGGACTTTGCTTGAAAATTCAACGGATGCGACAAGCAAAGTAATTTGGCATGATGTCGTATGGTGGATAAAGGGGGCGGGAACTCTGTACTTTTTGATGCGATAACAATTTTGTTGGGGCTGTCTTCCGCATCAACAGTTACCAGGCTACCGGCAAAACTGTTGTGGATGCGCGCCAAATATTTATCACATGGCGTGTAGCCGCACCACAAATTGACCACCATGATGCCATTGTCAGCCAACGCCGCAAAGCAGTCATCGTAAAACTGCTGACTGCTCAATTGTGCAGGTAACCCGTCCGCATCGAACCCGTCCACAATCAGCACATTTGTCTGCATTGATGCACCTGCCACGAACACTGCTCCATCACCCAGCAACACATTAAAGCGCGCATCGTCGGCAGGGATTGCAAATTCATTACGCAGCGCGATCACATCGGGATTGATTTCAATAGTGGTGATTTCTGCCTGAGGCAAATATCGGTAGCAATATTTAGCCAGCGACCCGCCACCTAACCCTATCATGGTGATGCGTTTCGGCGATGGCTCGAACAGCAAAAAACTCATCATGGTTTTGGTGTAACTGAAAACCAGCTCATCCGGCAGATTAATGGACATCTCGCTTTGTATTGACAAAGCATCAAAATGCATCGAAAGGGTATTTTTGCGTTTTTTTAGATAAGGTTTGCCCGCCACAATTTTCTTTTCAGATTCTGCCGTCCGCCCAAGCATCTTTTCAACCTGTTGCTGAATCCTCTGTGCAGCTTTTTTCAACTGATTATTCTTCAACGGGCGAGGAGCTACGATAAATTCAACTGAGCCTTTGATTTTCGGCCCGGTGCAGCAGGAGGAATAAACCCGGCCACCCGGCAAGTTATTCCCTTGATTTTCTTACCGTTTTCAAACGTGGTCTTGTGGCACACCACAACCTCATTTTTGGCAGCAAGCTCAGACAAATGGAGGCGCACCTTGCCAAGCGGGATACCCGTTGCCACCGCTATCTCCGCATCGAGACTCTCACCATGTTTTTTTAGAAATTGCAGAATTTCTTTCATAGAATCGTTAATCCCTTTTCACATTTTTGGCCAATACAAAAATCTTGCGTCGCTTCTCCAACATAATTAAACGATGACGACCCACAGCCAGCACTATTGCTGGTATCAACACAATCAGGCTCATAGTAAAACATCTATGGTTATTTCACACAAAGTACCAACCACGCCTGAACGGACTGCCCTTTTTCCAAGCGCGTATGCGCTCGAATCATTTGATGGGATTTGAAATCGCTAGCGACAGCGAGCCTGCTCAGATATGCCGAAGAATGGGCGTAGCGCCCCGTTTCGTTCAATCGGTACTCCATTGGATTATCCTGCTCATTTTCTTCGCGCGGCAATTCCTCCATAGCCTTTACGGAGAAAGCAAAAATTCCACCCGGACGAAGCAGCCTTATTGCTTCATTAAAAATCGTATCAAGTTTGCCCAAATATACAAACACGTCTGCTGCGATAATCAGGTCGTAGCTTGATGCCATTTCGCCTTGCATCATGGTCAACAAATCTGCCCGTTCCAACCGTTGATACAGATTTCGTGCTTGAGCTTTTTCCAGCATTTTGGCGGATAAATCAACACCAACCATTTGACGTGCATAAGGTGCAATTACCAAGCCGACCAATCCTGTGCCACACCCCAAGTCGAGAATATCCAGATTTTGCAGAGGAAGCTCCGAGGATTGCCTGATAAAATCAACCAATTTTTCAGGGGTTTCATATTGAAGATCTTCCAGCAAGTGTGAATCAAATTTATCGGCGTGCGCGTTAAAAATTTTTTCTATGTATTCACTTGGAGCTCGCTCTGGATTGCTCCCGCTAAGGACTGCAATCGAATGGTTTGCCATGCCATTTTCGGGTTCAATCTTAATAACTTGTTGGAAGCAAGCGAGTGATTTATCCAGCTTGCCTTGCACCCGGAGCACATTCCCAAGATTATTAAGGGCTTCGACAAAATCGGGCTTGAGCAAGATTGCTTTACGATAGCAAAGCAGCGCTGCATACAATTTGCCTCGCTCCATAAACACGACACCCAAATTACTGTGCGCCTCGGCAAAATCAGGCTTGAGCGCGATCGCTTTATGAAAACAGGCGACGGCTTCATCCAACTTGCCCTGTTCTTTTAACACAACGCCTAAATTATAGTGTGCCTCGGCATAATCGGGGTTGAATGAGAGCGCCTTATGGAAACAAGCAATCGCTTCTTCTTGCCTGTTTATATCTTTGAGCACATTTCCCAGATTGTTATGTGCCTCAACAAAATCATATTTGAGTGAAATTGCTTTCAGGAAGCAAGCAGTGGCTTCGCGTGACAAATTCTGATCTTTGTAAGCAACCCCAAGATTGTTGTGCGCGCACACATAGCTGGGGTCGAGTGATATTGCTTGCCGGAAACAGGCCGCTGCTGAATCCAATTTCTTTAGCGCCTGATATGCGTTTCCCAAGCTGAAATGTGCAGATGAGAAATTAGCATTGCATGCAATTGCCTGACTAGAAAATTCAGCTGCCTGCTCATATTTTTCAAAATGTAAAGCGGTTATACCGAGAAGATGCAGAGCATTAAAATTGTTTGGGTCTATTGCCAATACTTCATGGTAGATCGTTTCCGCCTGGATTAGATTTCCTTCCTGATGGTGCGCGATTGCTGCCTGGATAAGATTTGAAACATCAGGCTTTGATAGCTTTACATCAAGTCGTCCGCTAAAAGACTTACTCGGCTGCAAACAGCATTGTTTAAATTTTTTTCCGCTGCCGCAGGGACACAAGTCGTTACGACCGGTTTTTTTGTCAACTACAGTCATTCCAAGCTCCCCCCTCTGTGGCGGTTAAGACATCCAGACAAGGGGATTTTAACCACGTAATTCTGCATGTTGGTCAACTGAAAACAATTTCAACTTCAAGCAGGGCACGATGAAGTTCACTTTAGAAATTTGCAATTGAGGAGTCGAACCGCAATTTGCATTCGACTTTTTCTCAAGCGCAAACAGGAGAGGAAAAACCTAAAGTGAACATCGTTGTGCCCGGCATATACCACTACCGAATCAAGCTCTAACTTCCAGAGTCACTCACCTTCGCGTTGAGGGGCATGCGGGCAATTTGCTCCATGGTTCCATATTGCTGAACATAATCCCGAATCATCTGCCGCACCACTTGCGAAGGTGTCAGATCACGCATGGTGCATATTTCTTCAAATATCTGCTTCTTGGTGGGGTCAATCAACAGCGTTAGTCTTGCAGTGCGATTTTCCATAAATATACTCTTATTTGATGTTAATGTTATATTAATATAATTGCAATTTTATTGCAATATGCTTATTGTAGAATATGACAACCAGCTTGTCATAGACAAGAATACGTTTTCTTAAGCTCGGTACATTATGTGCCTTGACAGAGGATGTTGCTGTAGTCAACTTTTTCAATTTTTAAACCAAAGGAGAAAAATCATGAAGAAAGTAATAGTTGTTTTAGCTTCATTCTTGTTTGTGGCTTGCGCTTCCACACCCAATGAGCATTCCTCACCAACAAAAGGAGCTGCAAATAGCGCTTCGGCTACAACCAATTCGGCTACACCCAATTCGGGTGCAACCGGAAAAAATGTTTCCGAAATCGAAATGCGCAAATTAGAAGAAGCTCGCAAATTGGAAATGGCGCGCAATGAATCGCGGGAGCTGCAAAAACAAAGCGTTTACTTTGATTTTGATAAATATATAGTTAAGCCGGAGTACCTGGAAATTATTCGGAAACAAGCCGCTTTCATCAAGGCGCATAAGAATGACGTAGTCACTCTTGAGGGAAATGCAGATGAGCGTGGAAGCGCCGAATACAATCTTGCATTAGGAGATAAGCGCGCTAACGCTGTTCGCAAGAGCCTAGAGTTGTTGGGTGTTCCCACAACACAAATCAAGACGGCAAGCATGGGGGAAGAAAAGCCACGACTCTCATGCCATGAAAAAAAGTGCTGGAATGAAAACCGCAGAAGCGATTTTATCCACAAAATTGATTAGTGTTAGCCTAACGGGCATGATGCCAGAACACCCCTAAGCCGGACAAGCCGGAATGAGCGCAAATAATATTCTGCCGTTGAATGTGGTGAGCGGAATTATTCTGCTCTGGCTGGCGCTTGGATTGCTCGGGTTGGTATTGCAACGCATGCCGCGTCTTATTACCGGCTTCATCTTCCCCCTCGGTGCGCTTGCAGCGCTCGCTGTAGCCGGAACAGGCTTATGGGCTCTCGGCGAAACTCCCGGCGTTGCCGTGTTGCCGCTCGGACTGCCCGATTTACCCTTACACCTCCGTCTTGACCCCCTCTCGGCATTTTTCCTGATTCTGTTGGGTGGCGCATCATTCGGTGTATCGCTGTTCAGCATCGGCTATTTTCGCGCCATGCAAGGTAATAAGCTCGGTTTGTTGTGCCTGGAATACCATTTATTTCTCGCCAGCATGGCGTTGGTGTTACTGGCGGATGATGCCTATATGTTCATGGTGGCATGGGAAACCATGGCGCTATCCTCCTATTTTCTGGTCACCACGGAACATCACGTTCCCGACATCCGCAAGGCGGGGTATTTGTATCTGCTGGTTGCGCATGTCGGAGCGATTGCGATTTTACTCAGCTTCGGCGTGATGCAAGGCGGGCATGGTATCGGCGCATACACTTTTACGGCGATGCGCGATGCGCATCTATCGGTATTTTGGTCTTCTGCGGCATTTCTGCTGGCGCTGTTCGGCTTTGGCGCGAAAGCCGGTTTGTTGCCGATGCACGTCTGGTTGCCCGAGGCACACCCCGCCGCGCCTTCGCCAGTTTCCGCGCTGATGAGCGGTGTCATGCTGAAAACGGCGATCTACGGCATCCTGCGCGTCACCTTCGATTTGCTGGGTGCGCAACAATGGTGGTGGGGAGTGCTGGCGTTGGCGCTGGGTTTGCTTACCGCAGTTTTCGGCGTTATGTTCGCCGCCGTGCAGGGTGACATGAAGCGGTTGCTGGCCTATTCATCCATCGAGAACATCGGGTTGCTGTTGGTGGGCATCGGCTTGGCCATTATCTTCCACGTCTATGGCAAGGATGCGCTGGCGGCCTTGTCGCTCACCGCGACGCTGTATCACAGCCTGAATCACGCTTTCTTCAAAAGCCTGCTGTTCATCGGCACAGGCGCGATCCTGCATGCGACCGGCGAGCGCAACATGGGGCGCCTCGGCGGGCTAATCCGAAAGATGCCATGGGTCGCGACGCTGATGCTGGTCGGCGTGTTGTCCATATCCGGCCTGCCCCCGTTCAATGGCTTCGTCTCTGAATGGCTGCTGTTGCAGGCGTTCCTGCTGACTCCCGGCTTGCCGAACAGCTACATCAACATGCTGATTCCGGTGGCGGCGGCAGTGATCGCACTGGCCGCCGCGCTGGCGGCCTATGTGATGGTGAAATTCTACGGAATTATTTTCCTCGGCCAACCGCGCGAGCAGGCACTGGAACATGCGCACGACGCAGGTATATGGGAGCGCATCGGGTTGGGTTGGCTGGCGCTCGGTTGCGTGGTGCTGGGGCTGGCACCGGTTTTTGTGATACAGCAGCTTGATCTGGTAACACGAATGTTGGTCGGGCAAGGGCTCGGTAATTCAGCAGGCGGCTGGCTGTTCCTTACCCCGGTGGACACTGAGCGCGCCAGCTACAGCCCGGTATTTTTCTTATTGGCGGTGCTGGGGGTGATGCTGGTGACCTCATTGGTGGTGCATCGTTTCTATCACGGGCGGTTGCGCCGAGGCCCTGCATGGGACTGCGGCTTTCCGGCACAGACCGCGCGTATGCAGGATACCGCCGAGGGCTTCGGCCAGCCGATCCGGCGTATCTTCGAACCGTTCTTCAAGATTGAAAGCAAGCTGCCGACCGCGTTTGATGCGCATCCGCGCTATCACGGCCGCAACGATGACCGCATCTGGCTATATCTCTACCTGCCCATCAAGCGCATCACCGAAAAACTGTCATCCTGGGTAGCTCTGTTGCAGCACGGGCGCATCCACCTGTACCTGAGCTATACCTTCGTCACGCTGGTCGTACTGCTGGCGTTCGTGTGATGGAAAATATCAACCTGACTCTCGGTATCCTGTTCCAGCTCTGCCAATCGCTGCTGGTGGTGGTGCTCGCGCCGTTGCTGACGGGTTGGGTGAACCAGTGCCGCGCCTGGTTGCAAAACCGCTCTGGTGCAGGCCTGTTGCAGCCCTTTCGCACGTTGCGCAAGCTGTTCCACAAGGATGCGGTTATCGCCTATAACGCGTCACCGTTATTCCGCGTCACACCCTATATTTTATTTGGCTGCATGTGGCTGGCGGCGGCCATCATCCCCATCATCGCGGTGGATTTACCGTTCTCGCCCGCCGCCGATGTGATCGCGCTGGTCGGTGTGTTTGCGCTGGCGCGGGTGTTCATCGCACTCGCCGCGATGGATATCGGCACCGCGTTCGGTTCGCTTGGCGCACGGCGCGAGATGCTGGTGTCGTTTCTCGCCGAGCCTGCGCTGTTGATGGTGCTATTCACCGCCTCGCTGATCAGCCAGTCGACGCAACTTCCGCGCATCGTGGAAGCGCTGGCGCACCACCAGTTTGTACTGTATCCCAGCCTCGCCTTTGCCGGGCTGGCTTTTGTGATCGTACTATTGGCCGAGAATGCGCGCATTCCGGTGGACAACCCCGGCACGCACCTGGAGCTGACCATGATCCACGAGGCGATGATCCTGGAGTATTCGGCGCGCCATCTGGCACTGATCGAATGGGCCAGCAGCCTGAAGCTGCTGGCCTATATTTCGCTCGGCATTGCGCTGTTTTTTCCGCACGGCATCGCCGAAGTAGGCAATTGGGGTGCGCTGCCACTATCCATCGCCGTGCTGCTGGTAAAACTAACCTTGGCCGGTGCAGGATTGGCCTTGCTGGAAACGCTGCTCGCCAAAATGCGCATCTTCCGCGCACCAGAGTTTTTGGGTACGGCTTTCCTGCTGGCGGTGCTGGGGTTGTTGATCCACTTCCTGCTGGGCGCATGATGGATACATCCATAAAACCATGAGCTACACCATCCAGTTCATCAACCTGCTCGCGGCGATACTGCTGCTGATCGTTTTTGCGATGCTGTCGCAACGGCGCATCCTGTCGCTGATCAATCTGTTTGCCTGGCAGGGGCTGGTGCTGTCAATCAGCACCTTTGTGGTGGCGTATTCGACAGCGCAGCATCATTTATATTATTCCGCCGCGCTGACCCTGCTGCTGAAAGTGCTGGTACTGCCCTGGCTGCTGCATCGCTTGATCCGCAAGCTGAACGTGAGATGGGATGTGGAAACGCTGATCAATATTCCGACAACCATGCTGGTCGGCATCGCGCTGGTGATTTTTGCCTTCAACCTGGCCGCACCGATCGCACAACTGGCCGAAGGCATCACCCGCGGCCTGATCGGCATCGCGCTGGCCAGCGTGCTGCTGTCGCTGCTGATGATGCTGACGCGGCGCAAGGCGATTTCGCAGGTAATCGGCTTCCTGGCGATGGAAAACGGCCTGTTCTTCGCCGCGACCAGCGCCACGCACGGCATGCCGTTAGTGGTGGAGCTGGGCATCGCGCTGGACGTGCTAGTGGCCACCTTAATCTTCGGTATCTTCTTCTTTCAGATTCGCGAGACCTTCGACAGTCTGGACATAACCCACATGGAAAAGCTCAAAGATGACAACTCCTGAAAATCTACTGCGCGGCTCGATAGCTGCGTTGCGCGGTGCTCGCTCCTCGCCTACCCATGAGGTATGTCTCGTTCGCTGCGCTCCGTGCACCTTGCTCTCGAAACGGCGGCTGCGACACGTTACTGGCGAAGCCAGCCGATTGCGGGAACAGCCGCCAGTTGCCTCTCCCGCACCGGATGCTTCGCAACACCGTGTCAAGGCAACATCGCTACGACTTTCAAGAGTTGTCAATGATTGACCTGCAACTTCTGGCATTGCTGCTCACGCCGCTGCTGGGGGGCGGGTTGCTGGCCGCGTTCGGCTCACGCAGCTGGGCGGCGGAGCTGAATTCGCTGATGAGTTTTTGCACCTTTGCTGCAGCGGTGGCGCTGACTGTGCGCGTGGTTGAATCAGGGCCACAAGTCGCGTTCAATGAACAGTTCTTCATCGACCAGTTCAACGTGTTTCTGGTCGCGCTGACCGCCTTTGTGGCCTTTACTACCTCGCTGTTTTCACGCCCTTACATGCGCATCGAGCAACATCACGGCAAGCTCTCCACCGGGATGCTGCACCTGTACTACAGCATGTATCAACTGTTCACTTTTACCATGCTGGTGGCGCTCACCACTAACAACATGGGGATCATCTGGGTGGCGATGGAGGCGGCCACGCTGACCACGGTTATGCTGGTCAGCCTGTACCGCACCCCCGCCAGCCTTGAGGCGGCGTGGAAATATTTCATCCTGTGCGGCGTGGGCATCGCGCTTGCGCTGTTCGGCACCATCCTGCTGTATTTCGCCGCCGAGCGCGTGCTCGGGCAGGGCGGCACCGCCCTGCTTTGGACGCACTTGAATCATGTCAAGGGCGAGTTGGAGCCGACCGTGCTCAAACTGGCGTTCATCTTCCTGCTGGTCGGCTACGGCACAAAAATCGGGCTGGTGCCGCTGCACAGCTGGTTGCCGGATGCCCATGCGGAAGGTCCCACGCCGGTTTCTGCGGTGCTTTCCGGCCTGCTGCTGAATGTCGCGCTCTGCGCGGTGATGCGCAGCAAGGTGCTGGTGGATGGCTCACTTGGCACGCATTTTGCGGGCAATCTGATGATGGGTTTCGGCCTGTTGTCGGTGGTGGTTGCCGCATTGTTTCTGTCACGGCAAAAAGACATCAAGCGCATGTTCGCCTATTCCTCGATCGAACACATGGGGCTGATTACGTTTGCGTTCGGCATGGGCGGAAAGGTGGCGACGTTTGCGGCGCTGCTGCACATGACCATGCATTCGCTGACCAAGTCGGCGATCTTCTTCGCGGTCGGACATGCGGTGCAGAAGGCCGGCACGCAGCAGATGGAAAACATACGCGGCATGATGCAAATCAGCCCCACGGTAGGCTGGGGGCTGATGCTAGGCACGTTAGCCATTCTCGGCATGCCGCCGTTCGGCGTGTTTGCCAGCGAATTCCTGATTATCACCACGGCGATGCACGACTATCCGTGGACCACACCGATATTGCTGATCGCGCTGGGTATCGCATTTGCCGCCATTTTCGGCAAGATACAGCCGATCGTGTTCGGCGAAACCACCGCGCAACGTCTGCCGCATTCGCCCGCCCTGCTGCCGGTGTTCGCGCACTTGCTGCTGGTGCTGATTCTCGGGCTGTATATGCCGCCCTATCTGGCCAACTGGTATCGCCAGGCGGCAGCTTTGCTGGGATAGAAAATTATGCCCATCACACATCCCAACCTACATTTGACCAAGCTGGACGGCGCAATTCCAGCTTGGCTGGGCGAGATCAAACCGGGCGATTTACTGCCGATTTGCCAAAACGTAGCCGACGGCGGCGGGCGGCTGGTAGCGTTGTGGGGCGGCGATGCCCGCAAGCAGGGTAACGGTTTCACATTGCACGTTGCGCTGGTCAATGAGGCCGGTTTGATTTGTTTGAGCATGGCTTTGGATGCCGTGCAGCCTGTCTATCCAGATATCAGCCGAATTTTTCCGGCGGCCAGCCGGATGCAACGTGCGGCATATGACCTGCTCGGCATTTTCGCACACGAAGGCCACGATCACCGTAAATGGGTGCGCCACGGCGCGTGGCACAGCGGCAGCTTTCCGTTGCGCAAGGATTTCAAGAGCGACCCCCACCTCAATCCTCACCCGGAGGGAGAGGAGGCCAACGTTCATTCTCCTGCGGAGAACGGGATGAAAAGCATTTGTATCGAGCCGGATGCCTATCCGTTCGTGCGGGTGGAAGGACAGGGCGTGCATGAAATTCCGGTCGGACCGATACATGCAGGCATCATCGAGCCGGGGCATTTCCGTTTTTCCGTGATGGGAGAAAAGGTGCTGCGCCTCGAAGAGCGTTTAGGCTACACGCATAAGGGTGTCGAGAAACGCTTCGAGAGCCTGACATTACAGCAGGGCGCAAAACTTGCAGGGCGTGTGAGCGGCGACAGCACCATCGCATACTCATGGGCATACTCGATGGCGGCGGAAAGCATCGCCGCCGTGACACCGCCGGATCGGGCTCTGTGGCTGCGCGCGCTATTTCT
>CAIZNF010000030.1 GCA_903934275.1 uncultured Nitrosomonadales bacterium | reverse complement strand
TGAGCATCACCACGAATTCATCGCCGCCAAAACGCGCGACGGTGTCCACCTCTCGCACGCAACCGGTGAGGCGCTGCGCCACTTCTATCAACAGTAAATCGCCCACGCCATGCCCATAAGTGTCGTTGAGCGGCTTGAAGTTATCCAGGTCGAGGAACATCAGCGCACCATAATGGCCGCTACGTTTGCTGGCGGCCATCGTTTGTCCGAGCCGGTCGTTCAACATGCGGCGGTTGGGCAGTTGCGTCAAGGTGTCGTAAAAAGCCAGATTGTTGATTTCTTCTTCCGCTTTCTTGCGTTCGGTGATGTCGTGCATCGTGGCCACGTAGTGGGTGACTTCTCCGGCATCATTTTTCACTGCGGTGATGCTGAGCCGCTCGGGATATACCTCGCCATTCTTGCGCCGGTTCCATATTTCGCCCTGCCAGGTTCCGGCATGTTGGATGCATTTCCACATCGCGGCATAAAAGACTGCGTCCTGGCGGCCTGAGCTGAGCAGGTGCGGTGTCTGGCCCACGGCTTCCGTTGCCGTGTAGCCGGTGATTTCGGTGAAGGCGTGATTGACGCGCAGGATCACGTCATCGGCATCGGTAATCATTATGCCTTCCTGTGTCTCGAAGGCGATGGCGGCGATGCGAAGTTCTGTTTCGGCATGTTTGCGTTCGGAAATGTCGCGCACCACGGCCAGAATCCGCTGCTGGTTGCCTATCAGCGCAAAGCGAAGGCTCACCTCGACCCAGAAGAGATGGCCGTCGCCAGCACGCGCCAGCCAGTCGAAGGTCTGCGTTTCACTGGTGCGCGCCAGATGAACTTTTTCGATGACCTCGGCTGACGAATAAGGCGGCGTACCGGCGCTCAGGTCGTCGGGGCCGCAGGCGAGCGCTTGATCATGGGTAAGGCCGTACATCTCGCACATGCGGCGGTTGACATCAATGATGCGGCCTGTTTCAGCATCGTGAATGAAGATCGCATCGCTGATGGTGTCAAATATCTCGCGGAAGCGGCTCTCGCTCTCGCGCAACACTGCATCCGCTTCCTTGCGCACGGCAATCATGGCATTGAATTCCTGCGCTACCGCCGCGATTTCATGCGGGCCGCCGACCTTTGCCTTAGCTGTAAAATCGCCCTCATGGGCAGCGCGCGCGGCTCTTTCCAGCTCCACCACCGGCCCGGTAATTCGCCGCGCGATGGTGAATGCTAAAAAAAACAGAAAGGCCATTGCGGCCAACATGAAGCTGCCTTCGATTATTGCTTGCCGCCTGGCTTCAGCGTAAATCTCCGATGCGGGAACGCCGACGAAGGCAATCCATCCTGTCCCCGGCATCGGCACTACGGAAAAGAAACGGGTCACGCCATCCACCGCCAGGCTTTCAAACTCGCCATCCCGTATTTCGACAATTCGCCGCGCCGCTTCCGCGTTGGGCTTGGTGCCAATCACGCCTTCCGGGTCGAGATTGCGCCAGATCATTGTGCCGTCTTCAGCGAAGAAGCCGTAGCGGCTTCCGTCCGGCAGCAATTGAGCCGGAATATTGGGGTCGAAGGCTTTCAGGTCAATGGCCAGATACATCGCCCCGACCAGCTCCTGACGGTCATTCAGGATCGGCGTGCTGAGAACAGACTCTAATTTTCTGGTGATGATGCCGATATGCGGCAGCCCGACGGTGAAGCGATTTTCCTTCAGGAAATTCTGAAACCAGAGTGCCTTGCTGACATTGACCGGTTTACCGTTGGGCTGCGGCACCGCCGTGCAAATTACCAGGCCATTCAAGTCGGTATAGCCGATATTGGTGTAGCCCGGATTCAGGGCGAGCATATCCTTCAGCGCCGAATCGCAGTTGTTGGGGTTGATCTGCTTGACCAGAGGGCGGACAGCCATGCGTTCGAGAATCTGGCGGGCATCGGAAATTTTGCCGCCCGTATTGCTGACCATCGTGCTCGCCAGCATCCGCAGCGAAGTTTTGGAATTGGCGACAGATCGCTGCACGTCATCATAGGAGTCGTATCCGACCACCGCCACGAGCGGGATGGACGCTGCCAGCACCAGCAGCAGGAGGTGGGTTCGTATCGAGGAGGTGTTGGGCATATTTTTAACCGTATAGTTTGTTGCGTGTAAAATTCAGAATCATTCCTCCCCGAATTTTTCTTGAATCGCTTCTATCTCATCGCGGCAACTTATCAGCGCGGCCACGCAGTCGGGGTCAAACTTGCTGCCGACCGTGGATTGTAAAAACTCGAACGCTTCATCGTTGTTCCACACTTCTTTGTAGATGCGCTTGCTGGTCAGCGCATCGAACACGTCCGCTACCGCAACAATTTTCGCTTCAATGGGAATTTCCGCATCCGTCAGCCCGCCATATCCGCTGCCGTCGATTGCCTCATGGTGATGGAGCGCGATGTTGCGCAAAATTCCGGCATGGTGCAAATCATCCAATCCGAGATTTTCCAGCATCCTGCTTATGATCTCGCCACCTTTCACGGTATGGGTTTTCATCGTGGCGAATTCTGCTTCGGACAACTTGGCAGGCTTGAGCAGGATACTGTCTGGGATGCCTATTTTTCCAACATCGTGCAATGGCGAAAACTGGAAAATATGCTCCACGAGATCATCATTCAATTGATGTTTTTTTGCCACTCCTTTGGCGATCAAACGGGCATAGTTGGACATTCGATCAAGATGTGCCCCGGTCTCAAAATCACGGTGCAGCACCATATTTGTGGCCGTTTTAATTGTGGCCAGCAGGTTCCTCGCGGCAGACATTTCGTGAATCACCAGCGATGACAGCAGGTGTCCCACCATATCCAGATAATTCAACACAACGTCGTTGAAGGCATATTTACGGTAAGAGTTGAAAAACAAAAAGCCGAAAAACTCCCCATTGAGAAGCATCGGCATGGTGTAACTCGAACCATATTTTTGTGCGGCAATACGGCGCGAATGCTCTGCGGATGCGCTGCTGAATACATCCATATCATTTACTACGCGCGTGCGCCCCATTTTCAATATTTCCTGCAACGATGCCGAATCGGCCAACCTTGCGGAATACAGGCTTAACGGGTTATCGCCGCTGCTGCTATGCACAAAAGTTTTCAACAAATCGGTTTTTGGCTCGTAAATCGCCACCGAAACCCGATCGATGAATTCAAAGCGGTTTTTCAGCAAGCCATGCACAAACCCGATTTTTTCAGGCAGCGGTAATTTGCCGTTCAAGGGGGCAAAAATATCTTGATGATCGAACATAACGGAGAGAATAAACCGAATAAATAGTGATTGTGGTAACCGCAGGGTGGGCTACGCCCATCATGCCTGTCCTGAGTCTGTTGAAGCGGTCTGGCACAGCTCGATCTACATTAACGTTGACTCACCAAGCCTGGGTTTATTAAACATAGCGTCTTAAATAATGCCGCATAATCTACGCAGCACCGGATTGGCCTTTCGCCAGCGATCGAAACAGGTTTCGATGGCATCGAGCACTTCGGCAAGGGTAGCGAAGTACCGGTT
>CAIZNF010000029.1 GCA_903934275.1 uncultured Nitrosomonadales bacterium | reverse complement strand
CCCCCCCCACGTTATCGCACCATTGATAGAGATGGGATAAGACCATGAACGAGTTGGCGACGTTTTTGGCTTTGCATAAATCAACCTAAAACTGGCAGTTGAAACCTGTAGGAGCGCGATTTATCGCGCGATTGCCCAGCAAGTCAATCGCCCGATGGGTATGCAAAGCCATTGCAGATGTCTTTACTGGCGGTAACTTGCGTGACACTCCACGCAATACTGCATTGTTTTGCTCAATGCGCGTAATGATTTATTTGCATTTCCGGCTTGCAATGCGTCGCCGAGATCGTCGCCGCTCTTGTGAAAAGCGAAGCCCAATTTTTTGAAGTTTTCGTTGCCAAACATGCCGCACATCTTTTGTGCTTCAGGGGTTAAACCAAGTTTTGTATGGGCTATTTTTGAAGCATTTTCAAATTTATTTTCTGACATTAAACCAATAATGGATTTGATTGCTTCTAAATGCTCACGCATATTTGACAGCTGATGCTGTTTCATTTCTGCGGGCAACCCTAAGGAGGTTCGAGTATCCATCATATTCATTTCGTGATGATGGTTTTCATGAAGCATTTTTTCATCGGCAGAAAATGCCGTATTCAAGCCAATTATTCCGATAAGTGCTAAAACAGCTATAAAAATTCTTTTCATGTTTTTTATTCCTTGGTTGGCTTATATGGTGCGGAAATGTATAAAAAATCCACACCGGTGTCTGTGCTAAAAGTCACACGGCCAACTCCAAATTTCAAAAGGCAGATTTGCGCCAACCGTTCATTGGTCAACCCAAGCGGTAATTTATCCGCGAAAAACATGAGCTTGTTCGATCTACCTCAGTGTCAGCAGAAATATATTCTCCCGCAGCAGACTCAAGCCGCGCTCCTGAAAGCGCTGGTTTTGTGCCAGTACATCCAGTTGTGCCAAGTGGCGTATCTCGGCGTGAGGCCGGTAGAGAGCTTCCATGTCGCCCGGAGAAATCGCGAATGGCGGGCCAGACATTTCCGATTGTGGGTAATCGAAGGTAATGAGCAGTATTTGCGCTGCGGGTGGCAGTATATTTACCAGATGAAGGACATAGTGTTCGCGCATGTCCGGCGGTAGTGCGACCAAGGATGCTCGGTCATATACCGCGCACACTTTCGCCAGGTCATTCTTGCGCAAGTCAAAGAAATCGCCGCACAGAATGCTGATGCTATCCGCTTCATAGCAGTCGAAATTTTCGCTGGCGACGCGATGTGGGATATGGCCGTTTTCCTCAAAGAACGCTTGCGCCGCGATGGCACTCAGTTCCACACCCAGCGCCGGATGCCCTTGGTTGCGTAGCCACGATAGGTCGTTGCTTTTGCCGCACAGCGGCACAAATACTTCACCGCCGTGGGCAAGATGCAATTCCTGCCAGTATTGGCGCAAATAAGGATTGATTTCGTTTTGATGAAAACCGATTTCTTTCCGTTCCCAACGCTCCAGCCAAAAATCTTTTTTCATTTTCCTATCACGCTCCTTTTTTGAAACGCTCAATCTCACGCCGGTCACGTTTGGTCGGCCTGCCTTTGAAATAAAAAGGCTGCGGCTGCGCCTTGAGTTGGGCTGCAATGACTTCGCGCCGCTGGCGGCTTTCATCGGTCTCGCAATACAGCTTCTGCGCCTCGGTTGCCGGGCCGCGCTTATTGGACAACGCCAGCACCTCAACAACGTATTGCTTCTGCCCGGTGCTGATGCTCAGCATATCTCCCACCGCCACCGCTTTGGCCGGTTTGACGCGCACTTCGTTGACATGCACCTGCCCGCATTCAACGGCATCGGCCGCCAAGGCGCGCGTTTTGAAGAACCGCGCTGCACAAAGCCATTTGTCGATGCGGAATTTTTCTGCCTTATCTTCAACAACCATAATAAAAAGTTTCACATTTAGCCGCGACAGATTATCATTTGCATGCGTCGTGTCTTGCCGGAGCACAGGCTGATGCAATCGCAGGGTTATATCTTTAACCGCATCACATTAGTTTTACTGTGTGACAAAACGCTGAAGGGCGCATTGCGGCGTTAAAACCGGACTCAAAATGCTCATTTACTCCGTGTAAACTCCGCTTTTTCGTCCGATCTTGCCTTGCACTGCATCCCTT
>CAIZNF010000028.1 GCA_903934275.1 uncultured Nitrosomonadales bacterium | reverse complement strand
TAGCTGGCAAGTGACTAAAATCGGCAGTTGAAACCTGTAGGAGCGCGATTTATCGCGCGATAGCCCAGCAAATCAATCGCCCGATGAATCGGGCTCCTACCGGTGCCGGGGCAAAAGTTCTTCGCACGACAACAGCATCACCCAAAAGGTAAGTGGCATCAAATACACAAAAACCAAACGCCATACGGGCTAACGCACAAATATGAGAGGCTAACTGCTCTTTCTAGGATCAACCGCAGATACATCCCCCGCGAATACCTGCTGCACTGTTTTTCATGATTGTTGCAAAAAAACCACATTTTCCGCGCAAACTTTTGACAGCATCCCAATCTGCTTTTATAGTCCGTCCCAGTGGTAGCAGGGAGGTATTGCAATCACTTCGAGTTACTCACCTTAAATTTTAAAATAACTTTTCTTTTAGAGGAAAATCAAAATGAAGAAAATCGTTCTCTCTCTGGCAGGCGTGTTGGCAGCAGCCGCATTTGCCCCTGAAGCAGCAGCAGTTCCGGCGTTTGCTCGCCAAACCGGCATGGCTTGTTCCGCATGTCACCAGCAACACTTTCCAGTGTTGAACAGCTTCGGTCGCGCTTTCAAGGCGGGCGGCTACACCATGATGGGCGCGCAAGGCAAGGTAGAAGGCGAACATCTGTCGATTCCTGACACACTGAACGCTTCCATGGTGTTGAAAGTGCGTTACCAGAAACAAACTAACGGCGCTGTAGGCACCGGCAATGGTTTGGGTACGGTACTGGATTCCACAGGGAATGGTCAAATGCAATTCGCTGACGAATTTGCCCTGTTGTTCGGTGGCCGTGTCGCTGAAAATGTTGGTTTCTTGACGGAAGTCAACCTGGCTGGCACCACTAATGGTGCTGTAGCAGGTGGCCTCAAGACTCCTTTCTTGTTTGACGTGGGCGCGGCCAAGTTTAGCGTGATCCCGTTCACCACCGATGCGCACGGCCCGGCATATGGTTATGAATTGGGTAGCACGGGTGTATTGCGCGCAAACCGCTGGTCCGAAATGCGTCGCGATACCTCCGCGAACCAATATGCGATGTCTGACGGTAACGGTAGCTTGGGCGGCTTTAACAACGGGGCGACCGGTTTTGCCTTCGTCGCACAAAACGACATGGGTTACATCAACTACACCCGTTATACGCCAAATCATCTGGTCGGCGGCGGTGGAACAGCTGTTGCGTCCTATGAGATGAAATCCAACTACCTGCGTATAGCCGCTACTCCAACAGTGGGCAACTGGGCGCTGCACGTTGGCGCGGGCTTCTTGAGCGGCACATCCGAAGTGGGATTGGTCCCTCTCGCTGCTGTTCCTGCTCTTGGCGGTATGTATGAAACTGTTGGCCGCTTTGCTGACCTGCAAGCTCATGGTGTAGTGGGTGGCAAGGAGCTGGGCGTGTATGCATCTTATGCTAACTCACCAGTTAGAGATGGTGGTACTTGCGGTACCGGTGTTGCTACTGCAGGAAACTTTTGTAACGTGTACAACCCCACAGGAACTGCACATCAGGCATGGCAAATCGGCGCTGATTACTCTATCATCCCTCACGCTCTTGCCCTGCAAGCATCCTATCGCGCTGGCGAACGTGGCGGCACATCCGACAACGCATTGTTGATTGGAGCGATCTACGACTACACGCAAAATGTCGCCTTGCACGCGAACGTTGTTAGCCGTAGCGGTGGACGTTATGTTGCAAATGCCGCCGGTGTAGTTAACCGTGGCAAGTCCGAATACCTGATGATGCTGGAAATGTCTTGGTAATAACCTGTTCGAGTGGGTTGGGTTTCCCTCGCGGGAACAAGAGCAGCTGCATCGCTTAACCCGACAAACGACAGCAAGTAGCAGTTGATGCACAAACAGGGGAGACTTCGGTCTCCCCTGTTTTTTTTCAGCAAAGATTTTTAGAGATTCTCTTTACCCAATTTTTTGTGCTTGCCATTGGTAAGCTCTTGTTATACTGCCAGCGTTCGCCTTGTTGGGGGAGTAAGCATGAGCACAGTTACGTTTGATACATTGAAATTTGTTGAGCGGCTCAGAGAGAGCGGGATGAGTGATGCTCAGGCTAAGGCCATTGCAGAAGCGCAAGCCCAAGCATTCGCTGAGACCAGCTCTAATTCGTTGACTACAAAGCAGGACGTTAGCCGCTTAGAACTCAAGCTGGCAGAACATGATGGTGAGTTTAAACTGATCAGATGGGTGATGGGCCTCGTGCTAGGCGGTGTGGTGGCGCTTGTGCTCAAGGCATTCTTCTGATTCCATTTTCTCTTCAAATAGGAAATAATTTGTAGGTCGGGCTGTGCCCGACGGCCATGCTTGGCGGGTAGCACCCTCCCTGCGCTACGCGCTGTCGATAAAAAAATGGAATGACAGGTTTATCGCGCGATAGCCGCCGAATCAATCGCTCGATGAATCGAGCTCCTACGCGGCACTTTTTTGGTTCCGGCTCGCTCGGCTTGGGCGTGTTTTTTTGCGCTTGCGTCAACTAATTCCATTTCCAGATAGAAATGTCGTTCATCCAAATTACTTGCTGATATACCGCGTTAGTGCTAGATCGTTAACGTCTTACACTCAAGGCAACAATACCCAGCGTAGGTCCGGCTTGTGTTTATTGTCCTTGCCATGTGTCACGGCGTGGCTTAGACTCGCGTGCTATATTGAACAAGTCAATCAACCTACAAAAAGCAGTTGTCCGCAGATTACGCAGATTACGCAGATTTCCGCAGATTAAACAAAGAACTGCCCCGTTTAGCGTACTCACCTTCTGGGTGATACTGTAATCATCGATAACTGCATGAAAATCTGCGTTAATCTGCGTAATCTGCGGATTGAACTGCCGTTTCTAGGATCAAGGACAGACACCATGCGCGTCGTAAATTTCTCGGAAGCTCGCAATAGCCTCAAGTCGGTCATCGATCAGGTCACGGACGATGCCGACTTCACGGTCATCGCTAGGCGTGATGCGTCGGATGCGGTGGTGATGTCGCTCGACACATTTCCCCCTTGTCAGGGGGAGAGCGAAACGCCAACTGCGTGATCGATTTAATCTGCGTTTCCTTAGGGTGAAATTTAGACGTGCGTGTTATATCAAAAAATCCTTTGAGAGATTTCTGGCAACATCACCCTGAGTCCAAATCCGTATTGGAGGAATGGTTCAGGAAGGCAAGTGAGTTCTCTGCAACTACTTTTCCAGCAGTACGGCAGACGTTTGGATCGGCGGACTATATAGATGGCTTTACAATATTCGATGTTGGTGGCAACCGCTATCGGATCTCTGTTGTTATTCACTATGACAAGCAGAGAATGTATGTTCGTCAGGTAATGACTCATACAGAATATGACCGCAATCATTGGAGGAAAAGATGAATACTGTAATAGACATTCAGCGATTACTGCCTGCTTGGAAGACTCTTCAGGAAGTAGCTCCGGTTTCGCACATCGAGTCTGAGTCTGACTACGAGCAAATAACAACGTTGCTGAACACCCTGTTAGATGTAGTTCGAGATGATGCG
Organism: uncultured Nitrosomonadales bacterium; assembly: GCA_903934275.1. Taxonomy (GTDB): domain Bacteria; phylum Pseudomonadota; class Gammaproteobacteria; order Burkholderiales; family Gallionellaceae; genus Gallionella. The sequence continues at coordinate 823 of CAIZNF010000028.1, read as the reverse complement.
TCGCACCCACTTTATTCGTTAGTATCTGTTGTTGGTGACTTGATTGAGGCATATGAGATCGACCACGAACCAATGGCCTTGAGGCTATCCGCCTGAAATATTTTGAGATGACGTTCAAAAAGTCTGCTCCGGTGGGACGGCTCGGGATGCCGTAGAAGCAACCCCTTCAGCTTTCTGAGCGACAGGGGTTTCGAGTTGCACCCTAGTGGCTTCGGTGTGTTTTTACTCACTTGCTTCAACTGATGCCATCGGTGACAACGCTCCTTGTAATCCAATAATTGAAAGCCTGCAAGGTAAATTGCCATGAGTGCGTTAGCATTCGATTCGCATAAATTTATTAAACGCCTGACAGAGGCGGGAATACCGCTCGGTCAAGCGGAGGTGTTGGCCGATGAGCAGACCAAGCTGATTGATGAACCTAAAATCGATGGTTGAAACCTGTAGGAGCGCGATTTATCGCGCGATAGCCCAGCAAGTCAATCGCCCGATGAATCGGGCTCCTACGACAACGGCATCACCCAAAAGGTGGGTGGCATCAAATACACAAAAACCAAACGCCATACGGGCTAACGCACAAATATGAGAGGCTAACTGTTCTTTCTAGGATGAGCGGCTTGCCGCAAAAAATGACTTGAAAATGATGGAGTTGAGGCTGACCATGAAAATGGGGGCGGTGATTGCGGCAGGCATCGGGATCGTGGCAACAGTGACCAAATTGTTAAACCCAGATAATCCATTAGCCCCGTCATTCCCGCCTGCGCGGGAATGACGCAGTTTTTTCTAATGAACTATTGAGTGTGGTCAGCTATTTCAATGGCCTGAT
>CAIZNF010000027.1 GCA_903934275.1 uncultured Nitrosomonadales bacterium | reverse complement strand
TGTCCAGATCGAGGATCAGCAGCGCGCCATAGCGCCCACTGCGTTTGCTGGATGCCATAGCAAGGCTCAGGCGATCAGTGAGCAGGCGAAAGTTGGGCAGCTTGGTGAGCGTGTCGTGGATCGCCAGGTTCCTGATCTCTGCCCCCGCTTGCATGCGTTCGATGATTCTACGTTGCGAAGCTCTAAATGCCAACAGAAGCAATAGCAAGCTGGTCGCCAATAAAACACCCATGGCAAACAAGCTGCTGGTGTTAATGATACCGATAATCTTTTGCTGCTCTTTTAGTAGCGTTTTTTCCGTATTTTTCAAATCATTCAGTTTGGCTTCAATGCTGTCGGTTATCTTGTTTTCCATGCCGCCGATCACCATTGCAGCGGCGGCTCCCAGGCCATATTCGCGCCCCATCTGTATCTCCCTGTCAGACCATTCGATGCGTTGTGCAACAAGTTCGTTCAGTGCCTCCAGATTTATCGTCTGAGCCGGGCTACCGGAGGTTAATTGGAACACCTCGGCCAGTTGGTTAAACATGGCAATACGAGCCTTTTTCATTTCCACTAACTGACGGTCGTCACCAGTAATGAGAAACCCCCGGTTGTGGAATAAAAAATCGTGCAGATCAACGGAAAATGATTCCATGTTTTGGATCACTTCGTGGGTGTGCTCCACCAGCTGGCTTGCCTTGTCTTTCTGCGCAAAATTGTAAAACATCGCGCTAAATATGAAAGCCAATGTAACCAGTGAGCTTGCCAAGCCGGCCACCGGTGATTTTTTCCATCGTAGCACCACGAAGCCGTGGGTCTGCGTTACCAGTAAAATTCCCACCGCCAGCATCAGGAATCCCGCCGCCGTGTGCGCTGCAATGGCCGTGGTGCTGCCAATTTGCGTGAGCGACAGATTGCCGAACATATAACCACCCAGCGGCAATAATGCAAATGCCGCCACGGCAAGCGCCGTTGCCTGAACGCTCGTCCAGAGCCTGGCCTCCATAAGCAACAGCGTGCAGCCTATCAAGGTGAAATTTGTGGCCGTGATGGTGGCCATTCGTCCGGGATGCGAAGTCAATAATGCCCCCGCTGACTCGCTAAACAGCAGCTGGTCAATTCCGGCATTCCAGTTGAAGAAGTATTCGGATAGTGTCACCAACCCGATTAGCATAATCAGGGTTGCAACCATCCGCCTGACCAGCAAGATAGCGGGTGAAGTTTGCTGAAGTGCGTGCAAGTACAGGCCTATTCCGGACAAGGCAAAAGCGGCGGCGGTGTTTGCCTTCATGCTGACCAGCCCCGGCAGCAGGCTTTTAAGCGCGTCGATATTTAATGCCCAGCCGAACAGGACAGCCAGCCCCAGAGCCAAGGCTGCAATGGCGAAAACTTTTACCCACACAAAATCATCTTCTGCGGGGGATGGTCGCTGGCTGCGGGTGTCAAGTATTGTGGAAGTTCTATGCACCGTGCAATCCTTTTAGCTAAGGGAGACGGAAGTTACAAAAGTACCGTTTATCCTAGAAACGGCAGTTCAATCCGCAGATTACGCAGATTAACGC
>CAIZNF010000026.1 GCA_903934275.1 uncultured Nitrosomonadales bacterium | reverse complement strand
GCAAGAAAAAGCAAGCCGTATGCAGAGAAGCCGTCCTGCATGGCGTTGACAAGAACACGAATCTTGTTGATATCCCCGGACGCGATGGCGCTTTCCATAGTTTTTGCGCTTACGCTATATGCTGGAATGATGGAAAGTACCCCGGAAGCCACAACAATGACATTTGCAACCGCGATAAGTCGACGCCCAGTCATCTTCGTGGGTAGCGGTGAAACATTTCGTTCAGGGGAAGGGGAGTCCACACGCATGTTTATCAACTCTCTCAGATTAATAATTGAAGCTGCTAACAATACTTGCACGGACTCAAGGTGAATGCATAGTAATTAGAGCACATGGGACGCCAATGAATTCTGTTGATGCCCTAGCCAAAAGGCAAAGCCGGCTCAGCACAATCAAATGGATGCTTTCGGGTATCAATCTGAACGGCTGTATCTGGCCCAGACCGTGTGGAAACGCAAGATTTTGAGCGCACCGTGAATTTCCGCGTCTGTATGCCTTTTCCTGCCTCGCTAAGGGCTTCAGGGCAGGCGCGCCTTTTTGTTCATGAGATGGTGTTGCTTCAAGAGAAATGCCCTATCAAGCGGTAGGTGGCCAGATTGACGAATACATAAGGGGCCTTAGCCCCTCATCTCCGCCATCAGAACCGTGGGTCCAAGAATCTTCATGACCCGCTTGAGGTTATAGGCGAGAACATGGAGGCTCATTTCCGTACTGACCCGCTTGAGGGTCTTCGTCAGGAAATGTGCGCTGCCCATCCATAGTTTGAGCGTCCCGAATGGATGTTCCACCGTCTGGCGCCGAATGCGCATGCTTTCAGGCGCTTGATCCAGGCGGGCTTGCATGGCGTCGAGCACACCTTCATGCTCCCAACGGGTAATGCGCCTTTCGGTGCTGGGAGTACATTTGTCCTTGATCGCGCATTGCTGGCAGTGCGAACTCCAGTAACGGTGAAGCTTCAGCCCTCGTTCGATGCTTGAGCACCGCCAGATAAGCTGCTGCCCGGCAGGGCAACGGTATCCATTTCTCTCGACGTTGTAAATGAAATCTGCTCGGTCGAAGCGTCCATCGGCCTTCGCGCTGGAGGTGGTCGACTTCGGAACGATCACGGGGATTCCCGCCTCATGGCAGGCAAGGATTTCCTCACTCTTGAAGTAACCCCGATCCGCAATCGCCGTAATGTCGTCGGTACTCATCGCATCGCGTGCAAGCTTCGCCATTGAGGTCAGTTGATTCCTGTCGATGCCGATGTTCGTCACCTCGTGCGCCACGATCAGGTGATGCGTCGCGTCGACCGCCGTCTGGACGTTGTAGCCCACGATGCCGGTGCCTCGCGTCTTCATCGACCGGGCATCGGGGTCCGTCAGGGAAATCTGCTTGTCCGGTGTCGCCTCAAGCTGGACCTCGATCTCCTTGAGTTCCTTCATCTGCTTCTTCAGGGCAACAATCTTGTCGTGTAACCGTTCGGTCTTGGCCTTTGCAGCCACGGGCTCTTGCCGGTCCGCAGTATCGAGATCAGTCAGGTAACGATTGATGCTTGATTCAATTTCTTCCATCCGGCGTTGCAACTTGGCGCTGGTAAAGTTTCGGTCACGGTTATTGACGGCCTTGAACTTGCTGCCGTCGATGGCAACCAGGGCTTCGGAGAACAGACCAAACTGCTGGCACAGCACCACGAACTGGCGGCAGACGCTTCGGATGGCCTTGCCGTTGTCTTTGCGGAAATCGGCAATGGTCTTGAAATCCGGCATCAGCCGACCGGTCAGCCACATCAGTTCGACGTTGCGCTGGGCCTCCTTCTCAAGCCGCCGACTGGAATGGACTCGATTGAGGTAGCCGTAGATGTAGATCTTCAGGAGACTGGCGGGATGGTATGCCGGCCGACCAGTGGCCGCCGGTTCAACCCCTTCAAACCCAAGTTTGCCCAGATCCAGTTCATCGACAAAGACATCAACGACTCGAACCGGGTTGGTATCTGCAACGTAGTCGTCAAGCAGCTCTGGCAGCAACGTACTTTGCGTTCTGTTCTCGCCCTCGATGAACCGCTTCATCTCGCGCCCCTTTGATCATCAATGCCTATCGCATAGATTCACTGTGGCTGGGTAAGTTCCCGTTTTCACACACTCTGGGCCGCTTGCCGACGCACACGTGATTTTGCCGTCCCTGCTGGTCATCGTTCTGATCGCCGTCTGGGTGGCAATCGCCTGTTTCCGGCGTTCAAACAGGAATAACGGATGCAGGCCCTCGCCGCAATGACATTTTTTACCCCGATCTCACCGCTGCTGCTCCTCAACCACTCTCATTCGCCCAATTCGGGCCTACTTGAAAGGAATTT
>CAIZNF010000025.1 GCA_903934275.1 uncultured Nitrosomonadales bacterium | reverse complement strand
GTTGGCAGCATGGACAGCATGACCGCCACAGGTCGGGCGACGAGGATAAAGACGAGCGACACCAGCAAGCCCAGGATCGCGGTATCCCATAAATCACCCAATGAGACAAAAGGGCCGACCATCATGAAGATCGTCGGCTTGGCAATGCTCTCGATCTTGATCTCCATGGTGTGCAGGGTTTTATGAAAATATTCCTTGCCGTGGTTATAGTTGGCGAGCAGACCGGCCAAGAAGGCCGCCAGGAAGCCGTTGCCATGGATCATTTGCGCCAGCAAGAAGGTCACCAGCGGGATGGCCAGCACGATCGCAAAATCGTAGGCCGTCTCTCCGACATCGCGCTCGTTATCCCGCGATTTGTAAACCTCATAACTGTACATCGCGCCCCAGCCGATGATCCCGGCGATGGTGCCGAACAGGAATTGCCCGCCCAGATGCAGCATGTTTGCGGCGCTGAACAGCCCGGAAGTCATGGTGCCCAGTGAGTCTACAGAATTGCCGGCCAGTATCATGGACGCAATGGCCGCGACAAAAATGGCTCCCACCGCGTCGTTGAGGGCGCTTTCGGCGATTGCAATATTGTTGAGACGCTGGTATTTGTCCTTGAAGACAATCCGCTTCAGGGTCGGAATCAGCGCCGCCGGATCGGTGGAGCCAATAATGGCTGCGAGCAAGGCGGCGGTTTTGCCATCCAGCCCCAGCGCCATCAGGATCGGGAACATGACGAAGAACGTGACGAGATACCCCACCAGCGCGATCATCATGGTGGGGAAGGCAATCTTCACAAAATCGCGCCGGTCGACTTCGTCGCCGCCGCCCTTCAGGATGATGGCGGCCAGCGCGGTACAGGCCACCACCGCAAGCATAATCGATGAGGCAATGGGCGCCAGCGCGTCATGCAGGATGATGCCCACCAGCAATTGCAAGGTGAAGCTGGGGAAAACGGTTCCCTCGGATAATTTGCTGCACGCCCAACCAAACACCAGAAACAGTCCTAGGCACCACAACGAATTTGCGATAGCCGTCTCCGTGCCCCCAAGCAGGGTCAGGCGTTCAAGAATCGCCGGAGCAGAAAGATTCAACAGGTAAGCGACAACAAACAGACCGGCAATTTTGACGTAGTTCATGATTTTGATATTCTTTGGGCTATCGGCAAGCGATATACTGGGAAACCGCGTGAAGTTGATAATTGGTTGTTGGACGCGGGCGAGTGCTTGTCCATTTGATTTCTGCACCATTTTTTACTGCGTGTGCGCCCGAAACGATAATATCACAATAGATAAATTATCGAAAAACTGATGGGGGGCGTGTGTGCACTCGAAAGTAGCGGACAACAAGCAAAAGCCCCTCTCCCCTTGCGGGATAACCAGTGACTTGGCTGCGGTCGTTTGCAGCCTAGTCGAATGGCTAGTTGTTTCACCCAGAGGGGTTGGGGAGAGGGGGTAATGGAACAACGGGAATTCGCCAAGCACTTGCGATGCAATATGACCGAAAGCGAGAACAAACTGTGGCGGCATTTGCGGGCACATCGGCTGAATGGCGAGAAATTCAGACGCCAGCAACCGATTGGCCCTTACGTGGTTGATTTCGTGCATTTTGGAGCACGCCTTATCGTGGAGGCAGACGGCGGGCAACACAACGATTCGCCCCATGATGAAAGACGGGACGCATGGCTTCGTGAGCAAGGGTTCAAAGTGATGAGGTTCTGGAATAACGAGATCATGAGTAATCTGGATGGTGTGTTGGAAACTGTCTTGGCGGCGGCGACTGAATTACCCCTCTCTCCCAACCCCTCCCCCGCAAGTGGGGAGGGGAGCATGTCTCCCTCTCCCCTTGCGGGATAACCAGCGACTTGGCTGCGGTCGTTTGCAGCCTAGTCGAATGGCTAGTTGTTTCACCCAGAGGGCCGGGGAGAGGGGTGAAAACCGCTGATGCATCTGGCACGAAGCTGCATGTTGAAATAGGCGCTTACATAGAAAGGGCATAATGGAATCCTCAGCCTCACTCGAATTGGCCAAACACATACTGCTGATGTTCGGCATCATCCTCGCCGTGGGGACCTTCTCCGGCCTGATCGCGCGGCTGGTACGTGTGCCCGACGTGGTGGTGTTTTTGTTGTTGGGCATGTTGCTCGGCCCGAGTGTTTTTGGGCTGGTGAACATCAAGGCCGATTCCGCCATCAACCAGTTGATCCTGATTTTCGGTTCCAGCTACATCCTGTTCGACGGCGGCGCGTCGATCAGGCTTAAAGTATTGAAAGAAGTGTGGATCACCATCGTGGTGATCGCCACCATCGGCGTGCTGATCACCGGCGCAATCACCGGTGCGGCGGCCTATTATTTCCTCGGCGTGCCCGTTATCGTCGCGCTGTTGCTCGGTGCCGTGCTCGCGTCCACCGACCCGGCCACGCTGGTGCCCATATTCAAACAGATCAAGATCAAGGAGCGCGTGGCGCAGACGGTGATGAGCGAATCCGCCTTCAACGACGCGATGGGTGCCATTCTCACCTTTACCGTGCTGGGCGTGGCGATGGGCGCGGGCGAATTCTCGGCGGGCGAAGCTGTCATGGATCTGCTCAAGCAATCGCTGCTAGGTATCCTGATCGGCGGAATACTGGGTTATATGGCGGCTTTCCTCATCTCGCATCAAAAATTCGGCTTCCTCGCCGAATACGCCCCGGTGGTCACCTTGATGGCTGTGATCGGCGCCTATATGGGCGCGGACGGGCTGCATTCCAGCGGCTTCATGGCGGTATTCGTGTTCGGCATCATGCTCGGCAATCAGGAATCGCTCGGCTTCAAGCGTATCCATCACGATGAAAAAATCCTCGAAGATTTCATCATGACCACCGCGCTGATCATGCGCATGTTCATTTTCATCCTGCTCGGCGCGCAGGTGGATTTCGGGCTGATGAACCAGTACCTGTTCGCCGGGGTAGCCGTGGTGGTCGTATTCATGCTGGTCGCGCGCCCGGTCACGGTGTTCCTGTGTGCGTTGCCCGACCGCCGCGCCAAATGGAGCCTCAAGGAGATGCTGTTCATGTGCTGGACGCGCGAAACCGGCGTGATTCCCGGCGCGCTGGCCGGCATGCTGGTGGGCATGAAAGCGCCGGGCGCACAGATCATCGCCTCGGTGACCTTCATCGCCATCCTGATGACCATTCTGATCCAAGCGACGACCACCAAATGGCTGGCGAAAAAACTGGATTTGCTGGCGGAAGAATAGCCGCTATGCTTTGTAAATGTGTTCCATTATTTGACGCAATGCGCTACGCTTATTGCACTCTACGGGTCACAGTCATTTAAAAGGAACCAGCCATGCCGATAATTTCCATGTTTTACGGAATCATCATCCGCATGTTTCTTATCGACAATAAGCGTCATG
>CAIZNF010000024.1 GCA_903934275.1 uncultured Nitrosomonadales bacterium | reverse complement strand
TATCTTTCGGCATGTTGTTCTCGCGCGCCTTTTCGACCGCCAGGCGCAGGCGCGGATTAATTCCTGGATCGCCGCCGCCCATGCGCGCCGCGACGGTGATTTCCTTGATCAGGCGCGTGAAGATTTTGCCGCGCTTGACGTCCTGCTTGCCCTTGCGGTGTTGAATGTTTGCCCACTTGCTATGCCCGGCCATACTTACCTCCGAAAAATGTTCCGTGATGGTATCATTTCCACTGCGTTATCCCAATACCAAGCATGCCAACCAAAGCCAGACCGCCATGACAGAACCTCTACTGATTGCCAAAAATAACCAACAAGAGCTTTACCTGCTGCCGCACATGGCCAACCGCCACGGGCTGATCACCGGCGCGACCGGGACCGGTAAAACCGTCACGCTGCAAACTCTGGCGGAAGCGTTCAGCCGCATCGGCGTGCCGGTGTTCCTCTCCGACATCAAGGGTGATTTGTCCGGCATCAGCAAGGCGGGCGGCGGCAATGCCAAGGTTGCCGCGCGCATAAAACAACTCAAGCTGGAAGACTTTTCTCATCGTTCATTCCCGGTGACGTTCTGGGATGTGTTCGGCGCGATGGGGCACCCGTTACGCGCCACCATTTCGGATATGGGGCCGCTGCTGATCGGGCGCATGCTGAATCTCAACGAGGTGCAGCAAGGCGTGCTCGCGCTGGTATTCAAGATCGCCGACGACAACGGTCTGCTGCTGCTCGACATGAAAGACCTGCGCGCGATGGTGCAGAGCGTGGGCGAAAACTCCGCCGACTACACCACCGAATACGGCAACATCTCCACCGCCAGCATCGGCGCGATTCAGCGCGGCCTGCTGCAAATAGAGACACAGGGCGGCGACAAATTGTTTGGTGAGCCGATGCTCAATATCGCCGACCTGATGCAGACTGGCGAAGACGGCTGCGGCATGATCAACATCCTCGCCGCCGACAAACTGATGACTTCGCCCAAAGTATATTCCACCATGCTACTGTGGTTGCTCGCCGAACTATTCGAGAACCTGCCTGAAGCCGGCGATCTCGCCAAACCAAAACTGGTTTTTTTCTTCGATGAAGCGCATCTGCTGTTCAACGACGCGCCCGCCGTGCTGCTCGATAAAATCGAGCAGGTGGTGCGCCTGATTCGCTCCAAAGGCGTAGGTGTGTATTTTGTCACGCAGAACCCCGCCGACGTGCCGGACAAAGTACTCGGACAGCTCGGCAACCGCGTGCAGCATGCCCTGCGCGCTTTCAGCCCGCGCGACCAGAAAGCCGTGAAGGCCGCCGCCGAAACCATGCGTGACAATCCGGCGCTGGACGAGGCGAGCATCATCACCGAACTCGGTGTCGGCGAAGCGCTGATCTCCTGCCTCGATGAAAACGGCACGCCGGGCATCGTCGAGCGCGCTTTCATCGTGCCGCCGCAGGCGCAGATCGGCCCGATCAGCGATACCGAGCGCAAGGCCATCATGCAAGGTTCGCTGCTCGCCGGACATTATGAAAAGGAGGTTGACCGCGAATCGGCATACGAAATTCTCAAGGGGCGCGTCGACGGAAAACAGGCTGAGGGCGCAACATCGCAATCCGCGCCAGCGCCCACCAGCGGCGGTAGTTTTAGCGACATGTTGGGCGGCATCTTCGGTAATATCGGCGGGAGCAATAGTGGAGGGGGAAATAATAGCGGTGGCAATGCTAACAGGGGTAGTCGCGCGACCAACCAGCAAGGCATCGGCGAAACCATCGTCAAAAGCGCCGCGCGCTCCATCGGCTCAGCAGTCGGGCGGGAGATTATTCGCGGTGTGCTGGGGTCGTTGCTGGGAGGGCGCAGGTAGGGTTTATTGGTTCACGGAAAAGGCGGGGGTGAAATGAAAACTATTCTGATTGCGAATCCGAAGGGCGGTAGCGGCAAAAGCACGCTGTCGGTCAACATCGCCGGCTATTTGGCCAATCACGGCCAGCGTGTGGCGATGCTCGATCTGGACCGGCAACAATCCTCCGCATTATGGCTTGCCACACGCCCCGCCGATCTCCCGCTGATACGCGCGCTCGATTCCCCAAAAAATCATGACCGCCCCAACGATTGGCTGGTGATTGATTCGCCCGCCGGGCTGCATGGCAAGAACCTCGATCATGCCGTCAAGCTGGCCAGCAAAATCATCGTACCGATCGCGCCCTCACTGTTCGATCTGCATGCCAGCCGCGACTTTCTGCAAGCGCTTGCCGATGAAAAGGCAGTGCGCAAAAACAAGTGCCAAGTCGGCATAGTCGGTATGCGTATGGAGATGCGCACCAAGGCAGCATGGGCGCTGGAGCATTTTCTTTCCACGCTTGACCTGCCGATATTGGCCTGCCTGCGCGAAACACAGGTGTATGTAAATGCCGCATTTGAGGGGAAATCGCTGTTTGATCTGCCACTCCATTTGGCAGAACGCGACATTGAGCAATGGGCCTTTTTGCAGGACTGGTTGGAGAAGGATTGAGGAGTCTCTAAAATTGACACCACATGAGTAGGGCGCGACCGCATCGCCCTCCGATATCTCATTCATCCCAAAAACAGCAGTTCGATCAGCAGATTACGCAGATTAACGCAGATTTTCAGTAGGTTGCGGATATATATCTTCTCACCAGATAGGTGGGTCGGCGACCCAATGTTATTTGTTGTTTAATCGGCGAAAATCTGCGTAATCTGCGGACAACTGCTTTTTCTAACCCTATTTGAACAGCCCTTTGATTGCACTCCCCACTTTGCCGGCAGCGGCTCCCAAACTGTCGAAACTGAAGCCAGCGGTAAGTTTTTGCTTGAGCGCGGTGGCAATGGTTTGCCCAAGCTCACCAGCAGTGACACCGCCCTTTGCTTTGCCAATATCTTTGAGGACAATGTCCGGCAAAGGCACGGCTATGGTCTTTCCTGCGAGAATAGGCGCGCTGGCTTCTGCTTTCGCGTCGCGGATAACCAGTTGTTCGACGATGAATTTTTTGCCGCCAGCATTATTTTCTTCGGGCTTTGCAGGGCCAAGGTAATTGGCGATGCTTTTCTGGAGCGCATCGAAGTTGGTCATCGTTTCGCCCTTTTCATAGATTACGTTGGGGGCGGCGATGATAATTTTGCGTATCACGATGACATCTGTGGTCAGTGTGCTCATATCCACCACTACATCGATCTTGCCCACTTTGAGCGCGTGCGCAGTCTTGAATCCGGCCGGATTGCCGATCTCCAGATCACGGATGATGCTCTGTCCATCGGTCGTGCGAATTTCCACCGCACCAACTTTGACGCTTGCTCCTGTCATGGCACTTCCATAGTGTTCGATGGCATTTTTGACCAAACCATCCAGCGAGCCGCGTAAAAAAAATGCCACACCTAAAAACAGTGACACGGCGAGCGCAAAAGCAATCAGTCCTTTTTTTATCATGCTATTTTTTGTCATGGCTTAATCTCCCTCAGTGATGTATGTGCTGAAATAGTGCGGCTTACTCCAGCACGTCTATGTACAAAATCGAATTATTTCCGGTATCGCAATTTGTGTTGCCGAATTATATCCGGCTCAAGTGCAAATGGGGTTTATCCGCCCAAATATGCGCGCTGCACAGCATCACTACCCAGCAATTCGCTCGATGCGCCGGACAAGGTGATTGTGCCGCTTTCCATTACGTAGCCACGGTTGGCGGCTTGCAAAGCGAGCCTGGCATTTTGCTCGACCAGCAAGATGCTCATGCCGAGCGCCGCGATGTCGCGGATGGTTTCGAAAATCTTTTGCACCATCAGCGGCGCCAGCCCCATGCTGGGTTCGTCCAGCATCAGCAGGCGCGGGCGGCTCATCAGTGCGCGCGCCATCGCGACCATTTGCTGTTCGCCGCCGGAGAGCGTTCCGGCAAGCTGATCCTTGCGCTCGGCAAGGCGCGGAAATAAGGTGTACATGTGCTCCAGATCGGTGGCGATTTCATGTTGATCGTTGCGGCTGTATGCGCCCATCAGCAGGTTTTCCGCGACAGTGAGCCGCGCAAATACGCCGCGCCCTTCCGGAACCAGAGCGATGCCCATCGCCACGCGCCGGTGGGTCGCGACATCGTTCAGGCTGTTGCCATCGTATTGGATCTGCCCGCTGGCGGGATGAAGCAAACCGGCCAGCGTTTTCAGCGTGGTGGTTTTCCCCGCGCCGTTGCTGCCGATCAGCGCGACCAGTTCACCCGGCCCGATATGCAGGTCGATGCCCTTCACCGCATGGATGCCGCCGTAGGCGACTTGCAAGTTGCGGACTTCGAGCAAGGGGTGATGGGCTTCAGCCATAGCCGCCCCTCTCCCCAACCCCTGAGGGGAACTACTAGCCATTCGACTAGGCTGCAAAGAACCGCAGCCAAGTCGCTGGTTATCTCCCACGGAGGGGAGAGGGGCTTCTGTTCCCAGATAGGCCTCGATCACGGCGGAGTTCTTACGTACTTCGTCGGGCACGCCCTCGGCAATCTTTTTGCCGTAATCAAGCACCGCGACGCGATCGCACAGCCCCATGATGAGCTTGACATCGTGCTCGATGAGCAGCACGGTGATGCCGCTGGCGCGGATGGTCTGCAACAGCGCTTTGAGGCTCTCGGTTTCGGTGGCATTCATGCCCGCCGCCGGTTCGTCGAGCGCCAGCAACAGCGGATCGGTCGCCAGCGCGCGGGCGATTTCCAACCGCCTTTGCTCTCCATAGGAAAGATGCTTGGCCAGCGTCTGGCCGGGTTTATCGATGCCCACGTAAAGCAGCAACTCATGGGCGCGCTTGGCGATGGCGCGCTCCTCGTTGCGCGTGGCCCGGTTGCGCAGCAGCGCGCCGAATACCCCGGCACGGCTGCGCAGATGGCGACCGATCATCACGTTTTCCAGCGCGGTCAGATTGGCGAACAGGCGGATATTCTGGAAGGTGCGCGCAATGCCGGCCTGCGCCAATACGTGTGGCTTACAGGTTTTATAGCCCTTGCCATCGAACTGGAATTCGCCCGCGTTCGCCTGATACAGCCCGGTGATGACATTGAACAGCGTGGTTTTGCCCGCGCCGTTCGGACCGATCAGGCCGTAAATTTCGCCGCGCCGGATATGCAGCGACACATCGGACAGCGCGCTCAATCCGCCGAACTGTTTGCCGATGGAAGAGAGTTGCAGCAAGGAGGAGGCCATGTTATTCATGCCGTCTCATCCGTATCCAGCTCGCGGCGGCGCACGCGCGACGGCCACAGCCCGGCCGGGCGATACAGCATCATTGCGATCAGCGCGCCGCCGAACAGCAGCATGCGCAAGCTTTCCGGGTCAATGATTGTTTTACCGAACAGCGCCTGTTGCAGCGGCACGACGCCGTGGCGCAACACTTCCGGCAGCAACGCCAGCAGCACGCCGCCGAGTATCACCCCGGCGATATTGCCCATGCCGCCCAGCACCACCATGCACAGCACCATAATGGATTCCATCAGGCTGAAACTTTCCGGGCTGACGAAGCCCTGGAATCCGGCAAACAGCGTGCCGGATACGCCGCCGAACATCGCGCCCATTGCGAATGCCAGCAACTTGAGGTTGCGCGTATTGATGCCCATCGCAGACGCGGCGACCTCATCCTCGCGGATCGCCATCCATGCGCGACCGATACGCGATTTTTCCAGCCGTTGCGAAATGAATACCACCGCTGCGGTAACGGCCAAAAACAAGTAGAAATACAAGTGTACCGAGGGCAGCGTGATGCCGAAAATTTCCTGCGTGGCATTCAACGATACACCCGCCACGCTGATCGGATCGATGCGGCTGATGCCCTGCGGGCCGTTGGTCAGATTGAGCGGGGCGTTCAGGTTGTTCAGAAAGATGCGGATGATTTCGCCGAAGCCGAGCGTGACGATGGCCAGATAATCGCCGCGCAAGCGCAGCGTCGGCGCGCCGAGCAATACGCCGAAACCGCCCGCCACCAAAGCCGCCAGCGGCAGCACGACCCAGAACGGCAGATGCACGCCGCCGGGAAACAACGCCGGGAACGCCAGCGCCAGATGCGGCGAACCGGTCAGCGCGTAGCAATATGCGCCTACCGCGAAGAACGCGATGTAGCCCAGATCCAGCAGGCCCGCCAGGCCGACCACGATGTTCAGGCCGAGCGCCAACATGATGTAGAGCATCGCAAAATCCGCGATGCGCACCCAGCCGCGCCCGAGCAACGCGTCGGTGACGAACGGCAATAGCAGCAATGCGCCTAGCAGCAGCCAGAACATCGGGCGCGAGTTGCGTTTATCAAATAATTTCATCGCGTATAACCCTCGCAGAAGCGTTGCGAGCAGCCCGAAGCGCAAAGAGCCGCAGGGCGAACGACGAGACATACCGTATGGGGCAAGGAGCGAGCGCACACGCGATGCCGTGATTCGGGCGCGCAGTAGCTTATGCGAAGGTTTTTAAGCGCGTTCGGCAATGCGCTCTCCCAACAATCCCGATGGGCGGAACACCAGCACGGCGATCAGTACGAAAAAAGCGAACACATCCTGATAATGGCTGCCCAAAAATCCACCCGTCATGTCGCCGATGTAGCCCGCTCCCAGGCTTTCGATCAGGCCGAGCAGCAATCCGCCCAGCATCGCCCCGCGCAGGTTGCCGATGCCGCCAAGCACTGCGGCGGCAAAGGCTTTCAAGCCGAGCAGAAAGCCCATGTAGTAGTGGGCCAAGCCGTAGTTGGCGCTGACCATCAACCCCGCCACGGCGGCCAGTGCCGAGCCGAGCATGAAGGTGATGGAAATCACCCGGTTGATGTCCACGCCCATCAGTTGCGCGGCGTGCTGGTTCTCGGCCACGGCGCGCATCGCGCGCCCCAGTTTTGTCCTGTGCACAAGCAACATCAACCCCGCCATGATCGCCAGCGCCACAACGAAAATAATGATCTGGATATCGTTGATGATCGCGCCGCCGATCAGGTGAGGCTGATTGTCGATCAGTTGCGGAAAGGCGTGATATTGTCGCCCCCAGATCATCATAGCAAGATTCTGCAACACGATGGATACGCCAATCGCGGTAATCAGCGGCGCCAAGCGCGGCGCATGGCGCAACGGGCGGTAGGCGACACGCTCGATGCCGTAGCCCAGTACCATGCAGCCCAGCATCGCCAATATCAGGCTGATCGGCAAGGCCAGCAATGGCGGCACGCCCCAGCCCAGCAACGCGGTCAACGCGGAGAGCGCCAGCATCGCGCCGACCATCACCACTTCGCCATGCGCGAAGTTGATCAGGCCGAGGATGCCATACACCATGGTGTAACCGAGCGCGACCAGCGCGTAAACGCTGCCTTGCACAAGGCCGTTGATGATTTGCTGAAGGAGAATTTCCATGGTTGGTAAACCTAAGCCGAACAAACCGGAACCAAAAATTGGAAGCGGTCTTCTCGTAGGTTGGGCAAAAGCCGGAGGCTGTGCCCAACATGGCGACGTAATTGGTAGTTGATGTTTTGTTGGGCACGCTACGCCCTTCGGCAGGCTCAGGACAGGCTTTGCCCAACCTACGCACTACATCAGTGCGCCGCCGGAGCAATTGCACCCAGCGTTTCCAGCGGTTGCCACTTGCCTTGCTGCACTTGATACAGGGTGATGGCACCGCCCTTTAAATCGCCTTTTTCGTCAAACTGGATTTTAGCCGTGATGCCATCGTGGCTGATTTTTGCTAGTTCGGGCAAGTATTTTGCGGGTTCCACCGAACCGGCTTTTTGCATCGCCGCGATCATCACATTCACCGCGTCATAGCAGTACGGCGCATACAACTGGATGGGCTGATACTTGGCGACAAAACGCGTTTCAAATTCTTTTCCGCCCGGCATTTTGGCAAGCGGTACGCCCGGCAGCGAAGCATAAGCCCCTTCTGCGGCATCGCCAGCCAGCCTGATAAAGGCAGGTGTATAGCCGCCGTCGCCCATCATGAATTTCAGGTTCAGCGCAAGCGCCTTGATTTGCTTCGCCATCGGCCCGGCCTGCGGATCCATGCCGCCGTAGAACAATAAATCCGGCTGCTTGCCTTTTACGGCGGTCAGCACGGCGGTAAAGTCCACCGACTTGTCGCTGGTATATTCATGCGCGACGATCTGTGCGCCGTTGGCCTGCGCCGCCTTGATGAACTCGTCCGCCAAACCCTGCCCATAGGCAGTGCGATCATCGATGACCGCGATCTTTTTCGCGCCAAGATTCTTCGCGGCATATTCGCCCAGCACGCGGCCTTGCTGCGCATCATTCGCCATCACGCGGAACGCTGTTTTGAAACCCTGTGCGGTGTAATTGACTGCGGTAGCGGAAGGTGAAATCTGAGGGATGCCGTTGTCGCTGTAAATTTTCGAGGCGGGGATAGTCGTGCCGGAATTGAGATGGCCGATGATGCCGCTCACCTTGTTGTCTAGCAGTTTTTGCGCGACGATGGTAGCGGTCTTGGGGTCGGCCTGATCGTCCTCGCTGATCAGTTCGAAATGTATTTTGCGTCCGCCGATGACGACACCTTTGACATTGGCATCATCTATAGCCATACGCGTACCGCTCTCGTTGTCTTTGCCGATATGCGCCTGGTTGCCGGTCAGCGGCGCGGCGGCCCCGATGCGCACCACCAAATCGCCGGAAGCGGCAGCCTTATCCGAAGCGGATTTACCGCAGGCCCCCAGTGTCAACACCAACACGGCAAGCAATAGCGGACGAGCAGAATGAAATGGCATGGTTAACCCCTTGAAAAATTTTTATGGATTATGCGGAGCAGGCATGTTGCCTGTCAATTCAATGAGCAACAAAAAAGCCGACTCACGTCGGCTTTTTTGAGGATTGCTCCGATTACTCGGCGCAAATTTACTTGGCCAAGCCCAAGATAAAGTCCACAATCGCAGCACTGTCAGCTTCGCTGAGCTTCGGGCTGGCCGGCATTGGCATCGCACCCCACACACCGCCGCCGCCCTTGATCATTTTAGGAACCAGCTTAGCCTTCGCGCCCGCGTCGCCCTTGTATTTCTTGGCAACTTCCATCCAATCCGGACCAACTACTTTTTTGCCAATCGCATGACAAGCAGTGCAGTTGTTCTTTTTTGCGACATCCGGCATGTCAGCTGCCAACGCGCTGCCTGCAACCATCAAACCTGCTGCTGCGACCATGCTTACGATAATAGATTTCATGTTCTCTCCGTTTTATGATTAAAAAGTACTATAAATAATGTGAAGGTATTACCTTCGCCGACGATTCTAAACAACTCCACCTGTTTTGCATAGCCACTTGGTTAAACAGCAAAGCAGTACGCTAATAACGCAGCTCCAGGCTTTGTCGTTGACAGCTTATTTGGCACAAGACGAATTTTGACAATTGCTTATTTGCTTCAGTAAATCAACATGTCATAAAAGCCATTTATGAAACACCATCTGCTGGAATTGCCAAATGCCTGTTATTGATGACCGAGGTGAGATGCAAGGATTATTCAACGACCTATCCTTCTGCTGCCTTAGTTGGTGATCGCTGTCCACCGCGAACCGCTCCGATAGCAAAGACGCACGCTCCAAATAAAATGAGGAGAAGATACTCATAACTAGGCATTCCGCCACGCAATGACAGCAAGCTATCCAACAAGCCCAATACCATGATAATGAAACCGAATAGCTTGGTCTTTACGCCCCTCCTGCCGTACTCAACTTCTTCCACGGTATTAGCCCTATATAACTATCAGGCAGTTGGTTTTCTGGTAGCGGTGCGTGCCCACCAGAGCAGGCCAGCTGCAAACAGGCCCATAACTATAAGCGCTGTAAAGATGGGCTTAGACCCAGCTGCCGGTTTTAGCAATAACCAGTACCAGGTAGTCATGGTGTGCTTTGAGCCCTTTTCGC
>CAIZNF010000023.1 GCA_903934275.1 uncultured Nitrosomonadales bacterium | reverse complement strand
CCGCCTTTTCGCTCTTGCCGTCCTCGCCGCTCTCGACATCGAGCCCCTTGCCGATGTCTATCCATACCTCCTTGATGCCGGTGGACAGGATGTCGCGCAGGTCTTCGGGTTTGTCCAGCATGAATGCGTTGCGCCAGAACGGGTGGTCGTACCATGAGCCGCAAAACTCATGGATGTACATGCCGATGCGCAGTTGCTTGACTGGAATACGTTTTAACATGAATAGCCAATTACTGGTGGGATGGTGGTTTCTAGCCCAAAAATTAACGGCACTAAACGATGCTCTGTAGGGTGCGTTTACGCTTCATCAACTTCGGTGCGTGGAACGTGCTCTCGTTATTCCTGTTTTTATTGCAGATTTGAATCACCAGGGTGTGACAGGCATGTCGCTCCACAATTCCTGAATGTCGCCGATACCCCATTTTACGGGGTCTTCGTGCGAGATAATTTTGTCTTTACAGGCGGGTTTCGATAAGTCCAATATTTCATGGGGAATCCGTGTATTCGATTTGATGGAGAAAAATACTTTCACCATGGGAGTGAGCAGCGATTTCCCGGTTTGCTCTATGATTACACCCAAGCGGTTGGACTCCAGTTTGACCAGCGAACCGATCGGGTAGATGCCAATACTTTTGACGAAGGCCTGAAAAATGCGTGTATCGAAATGGCCGCTGCTCCATTCAGCCATTTTCCTTAGTGATTCGGCAGGTTCCCAACCATTTTTGTATGGGCGGTTGGAGGTAATCGCATCATACACATCGCACACTGCGCCCATTTTGGCATACAGGCTGATTTGTTCACATGTGAGTTTTTCGGGATAGCCGCTACCGTCCATTTTTTCGTGATGATGCAAACATACATCGAGCGCGATCTCACTGATTCCCTTTCCCTCCAGCAGCATTTTGTGCCCTTGGCTGGGATGGTCTCTCACCGTATTGAATTCTGGGTCGGTCAACTTGCCGGGTTTATTGAGGATTCCCAGCGGGATCATCATTTTACCCACATCGTGCAACAAGCCAGCTAAGCCAGCCAAGCGAGTTTGCTCCTCATCCAGACCCAGTTGCCGCGACAGGGAAACCATCAAGGCGCATACCGCCACCGAGTGCATATAGGTGTAATCATCTTTGTCTTTCAGGCGCGCCAAGCTGATCAGCGCGCCGGGGTTGCGCATCACCGATGTGGAGATTTCTTCGACGATAGGCAACGCGTCTTTGGCATCCAGCGCCTTGCCCATGCGTGCTTCTTGAAACATTGAGCTGACGGCTTGTTTGGACTTGGCGCAAATCTTGACGGCGCGCACGGCCTCTTGCGCAATATTGACGCGTTCCACCACTGGGGTAACTTTGTCAGCCCGTGCAAGCGTGGCTTCAACTTCTGCCGCAACCTCCTCTACCGTTTCTCCCTCGTTATCATCGTTTTCAGTAGCGATGCCAATACCTTTGGCGGTATCTATCCAGACTTCCTTGATGCTGGTAGCCAGCAAGGTTTTTAAATCTTTGGGGTCATCCAGCAAAAAAGCCCCGCGCATAAACGGGTGATCCATCCACGAGCCGCAAAGCTCATGCACGAACATACCTAAACGCAGTTGCTTGACGTGGATACGTACTAGCATGTGAAGTTTTCAGAGTCGAGTAATATTGGGTTTTTCATTAATAAATGTATAAAAAAGTAACTGCATAAAAACCAGAGGAGCAATATACCAAAATTACCTGTAAGTTACTTTTAAATAGTCTTGATTAGTTGCCAGAACTCGGCAACTTGCGTTTCCTGCCGTATTATTCAAACGGATTGATCAGCTCAAGCCCGCAATCCTCGAAGTCTTTGATGTTTCGGGTGGCAACGGCAAACCCGTGGGCGAGGGCAATACTCGCAATTTGCCCGTCTGGCAGGTTCATGGGGCGGCCAATTTCCTTGCGATGTCCCATGAGTTCGGCATAGGCGCGGGCGGCGGATACGGAGAAATCAAGCACCCGTTCCTCAAACGCTTGCGCGATAAATTGCTCGAAACGGTTATGCAATAGCCAGCGACGTTGGCCTTCAGGTAGGATACGCAGGCCATAGCCAATTTCTGCCAGTGTCACGGTGGTGATGAATAGTTGGTTGCCATCTTGGGAATTTAACCAGTTCAGTACCGACGCAGAAGGCTGTGGGCGCATGACTTCAGAAATTACATTGGTATCAACGACGATCATCAGACGAAACTCTGAGGTTCGTGTGGCGCGTGTTGGGGGAGTTCTAATTCAACGCCGGACTTGGTGCCAAAGAACTGCACGGAAAGGTCGCCCAACCGTTTTGGAATGGTGACCGCTTGACGAAGAATGCGACTGGCCTCTTCTTCCATCGAAACTCGGTGATGGGCAGCACGGATGCGCAGGCGCGTGATGGTGTCGTCGTCCAACTCTCGAATGCTCAGGTTAGCCACTTTATTCCCCTAGTCTGTTATCACACGCTGGCATTGTATGCCCAAGCTGAAATGTGGACAACCACAAGAACTGCATTTTAAAACACGTCCATTATGATCCGTGAAAAATATTTTTTTCGGTATCTGCAAACAGCATAATAATCCGCAACGACTTATCTGTTGCGCCGCGATTGTTTTTTACGAAACCGGCACACTGACGGCGCATTTCGGGCAGCGTGTCCGGGTTGTCCAGCAGTTGTTGCAAATTTATTATCAACTCCCCGGCATCCCGCACCTGTATTGCGGCTCCTGCGCTGGCCGCCAGCCGGGTAGCTTCGGCGAAATTATGGGTGTGCGGGCCGACCAGCACCGGCGTACCGGCAGCGCAGGCTTCGATTAAATTCTGCCCGCCATAAGGCAGCAGGCTTCCGCCGATGAAGGCGATGTCTGCGGCGGCGTAATAGGCGAACATTTCGCCCATGCTGTCGCCCAGCACCGCCTGAATTTCCGGTAGAACCGCGCGGTTTTGCACTTTGCCTGATTGCCCCATTTCACTCTTGCGCATAAATGCGATGCCGCGCTGCTCGAGTAACCGCGCAACTTCGCCGAAGCGTTGCGGGTGGCGTGGCACTAGGACCAATAGCAATTCTGGAATGTTGATGTTATTTAATGCCTCCAGCAGCAGCGCCTCCTCCCCTTCGCGGGTGCTGGCAGCTAGAAATACCTTGCGCCCGATGCCGAGTTGTTCGCGCAGTTGTCTACCCATTTGTAGCAAGGCAGGCGGCGGCTCAATGTCAAATTTTAGATTGCCTGTCACGTGAACATTACGCGCACCAAGGCTGGTCAGTCGCGCGGCATCATCGGTAGTTTGCGCGGCGACAGCCGCAAGTTCGCCCAGTGCATCGCGGGTCAGCCGCGCAAACCGCGCATAATTGCGCGCCGATTTTTCCGACATGCGCGCGTTTAGCAACAGCAACGGCGTACCGGTTTTGCGGCAGGCATGGATCAGGTTGAACCAGATTTCTGTTTCCATCAGGATGCCGATTCGCGGCTGGAAGTGGCGCAAAAATTTGTTCACCGCAAACGGGTAATCATAGGGCAGATATACGCGCAGCACGCCATCGCCATACAGTTGCTCGCCAGTGGCGCGCCCGGTTGGCGTGGTGTGGGTGAGCAGGATTTGATGCTGGGGATAAGTTTTGCGCAGCCGGGCGATGAGGCTTTGCGCGGCGCGGGTCTCGCCTACCGATACGGTGTGCAGCCAGATGATCGGCTTGTCGCTCGGTGTGGAATAAAAGCCGAAACGCTCGCCTAAGTGGCGCAAATACTCCGGTTGTTTGTGCGCGCGCCACAGCAGGCGTAAAAAAATGTAGGGCAACAACAGCCACAGTGCTAGCGCGTAGAAAAATCTTGCACCTAACATGCGGCCACCTGTCGCAGCGCATCAAGCACGGTTGCGGCATCCGGCGCATGACCGATACCGCCAAGGTTGACGATATTTGTACATGCATACAACCCGGTCAGAACTGGGTTAGTCGCTGTATAAATGCCGATGGTGGGTATATTCAGTGCGACCGCAAGATGGGAGAGACCGGTGTCCACACCGATCACCGCTTGCGCGCCACCGAGCAGGGCAGCTGCTTCATTCAGGTTCAGGCGCGGAGGAACGATGGCATCGGGAATGACATCGGCGAGGCGCAGGCTGCGCGCTTGTTCCGCTGCGCTGCCCCACGGCAGGATGCAGCGAATATTTTTCTCGTACAAAGAATGCCCCAGCGTGATCCAGTTGGCTTCATCCCATAGCTTGTCGGCGCGGCTGGTGGCGTGCAGCAGCACCATATATTGCCCTTCCGCAAGCCATGCGGGGCGGGTGCTTTCAGGCGGCAGAATGCCATAATTTGCAGAGCTTTCCAGCCTATAGCCGAGCGCTTGCGCCGCCAGTTGGCGATTGCGTTCGACGGCATGCTGCCCTGTTGTGACCGGAAAAGTCCGCTGATACAGGCTGGCCGCAAGCGGCTCGCGCGCGCTGTGCCGGTTAAAACCGCAGCGCAGTCCGCGTGTGCCGCGCATCAGCAAGGCGCTCTTGAGCAAGCCTTGCGTGTCAATTGCAATGTCGTAGTGTTGCGCGGTCAGCGTGCTGCGGAACGCCGCGATCTCGCGCCAAACAGCGGTGCTTAACAGCTTGCCGCGCCAGCGCCGCATGGCAACCGGAATAACATTGCGTACCGCCGGATGCAGCTTGGGCAGCGCGACAAAACTCTCTTCCACCACCCAGTCGATTTGAGCACCCGGATAATGGCGTGCAATATCGCTGGCCACCGGCAGGTTGTGCAGCACGTCGCCCAGCGACGAAATTTTGATCAGCAGGATGTGTGGTGTGCTGGGATCGGCGAAAGGGTGCGCCATAAATGAAGTGCCAGGCTGTCGAGAGAAATAGAAGCGTATCTTATAGGATGATGCGCAACTTTAGGAAGTGGCTCGACGTAGTGCTAAAATGCGCCAACTAAATTTGATGGTAAGTGGCATGGCCCATTACGCCCCGCTGGTTAGCTTGCTGACAACGCTGGTGCTGGCGTTCGTTCTGACGACGGGCAGGATCGGCAGCATCGTTCATGACATTCCCAACGAACGCTCGTTGCACGACAAACCCGTTCCACGCACTGGCGGTATCGCATTGATGGCAGGCATGCTATCCGGCTGGTTGCTGTTGCAATTCTGGTTGTGGTGGATCGTGTTGCCTGTGCTGGGTTTATTCGTGCTGTCACTGCTGGACGATATGCGCAATCTGTTGCCAAAGATACGGTTGATCGGACATTTTATTGCCGCGCTGATCACCGTATCGGGTGCGGGCGTGCCTTTGCTCTGGTTTATTCCGGTGCTGTTATTCGTCGTATGGATGACCAATTTGTATAATTTTATGGATGGTTCGGATGGATTGGCGGGCGGTATGGCGTTGTTCGGTTTTAGCTGTTATGGGGCTGGCGCATGGATGGGCGGAAATGATGCGTTTGCGTTGCTGAATTTTGTAGTTGCGGCGGCGGCACTGGGTTTTTTGTTTTTTAATTTTCACCCCGCCAGAATATTTATGGGTGACGCAGGTTCTATCCCGCTGGGATTCTTGGCTGCTGCATTCGGTGTATGGGGTTGGCAAACGGCGTATTGGCCGTTCTGGTTTCCGCTGCTGGTTTTTTCTCCGTTTGTGGCAGACGCGACCATCACATTGCTTAGGCGCGCGCGGCGCGGCGAAAAACTTTCGCAGGCGCATCGCAGCCATTATTACCAGCGCCTGGTACAAATGGGCTGGGGGCATCGCAACACCGCGCTCGCCGAGTATGCACTGATGCTGCTGGCGGGGGCATCGGCCTTGTGGGGAATGGGCATGGATAACACCGCGCAAAGCGGCTTGTTACTGGTTTGGGGCATTGCTTATCTTGTGCCGATGGTCTGGATAGACAGGCGCTGGCAGAAAT
>CAIZNF010000022.1 GCA_903934275.1 uncultured Nitrosomonadales bacterium | reverse complement strand
CGTTGCTCATAAAAAATTACTCCTAACATATCAGACATGTGAGTCGTCGCAAATTTTTATTCGTGCCTTGTCTCGCTTGGGATTTTGAATTTACAGAGCCCCCTGCCCTATATGTTGCCAACTAATTTTTTCTTGACAAATGGGCAAGTGAAATACTAATGTTCACTCCGTAAGCAATTTTTCGCATCGACGTGCTATTGGTTTTACGTCAGTGCATCCAACATAGCAAAATCTATCCAGCTGATTTTCTATCAAACGAATACATATAGTAGCGGGGACAACGCAATGAACACTCTAATCTCTCTACTTGATGAGAAAATCCCTCTGGTGGCGGTTGGGTTTCTCGGAAACACACCGGTCAATGTGGTTTTGGAAGCCAAGGCCCGTGGACTGGATATTGCTGAATTGAGGATTGATCATTTCCCATCATTAGACTCCGCCGAGGTCATATCTGAAATCAAAAAATTCGCCAACTTTCATACGATTGGAACTATTCGCCTTAAAAATGAAGGTGGCAAATGGGAAGGCAGTGAAGAGCAAAGATTAAAGTTATTCCGCGACATTATTCCGCATGTAGATGCTATAGATATTGAGCTTCATGCAGGGGATATATTGCCATCTGTAATTCAAGAAGCGCATGACAAAAAGAAATTGGCTCTTGTTTCGTACCATAATTTCAATGAAACTCCAGATATACAATTTTTGCAGGCAATTGTGGATAGCGCGCGGAGCGAGAATGCAGATTTAATAAAAATAGCAGTCCATGTAAGCAATCCCGAAGACTTGCAAGTGTTGGCCATGCTCACACTTTCCAATAAAGATAAACGGCTAGTTGCTATTGCTATGGGGTCGGACGGACTAATCTCTCGTGTATTTTTCCCAGCATTAGGATCGCGTATAACATTTGCCTACATCGGTACGCCAACAGCACCTGGGCAATTAAAATTTGCCGAATTGTTCCAATTATTACGCGAATTCTACCCGCGTTTTAATCAACGTAAAATTGATGAGCTAAAAATCCTGGAAGCTGCGTAATTCTCAATAACACCAAACGAAAATAAGCCTGTTTTTAATGTCTATGCCGCAATTGCCTGTTGAAACCGCCTTACCCTTCCGATAAATGTGAGCAACCAAGCCGTTGGCGTGGCGCTTTGCCCGAGGCGATCAAGTATTCTGTGCCAACCGAGGTAGAACGCGCGGCTACACCATAAAACCCCACCATCCATTGATTGAGCCGACTGTCGTGGGCATCAACAGTCGAAAAGCCGTCTTAAAATTTGCGGTAACGCCAAACGGCAAGAAATGAGAAAATAGAGCGCACCTCATTCAACCGCAAAATTGATGTCCCCCTCCAATTCAGTCCGGCCTGCCGCCACCCGACACCTATCTCCCCTGCGCGATTTGTGGCCTTTCCTGCGCCCCTATCGTGGCCGGATTGCGCTGGCTTTCATGCTGCTATTCCTCGGTTCCGCCACCATGTTGCTGGTGCCGCTGGCGTTTCGCGACCTGATCGATTTCGGTTTCGGACAACGGGGAAACACCAGCGTCGGACTGCTTGGCACGTCAACCCTGAACAGCCATTTTTTGCTGCTGTTCTGGCTGGCGACCCTGTGGGCTGCGACCGTGGCGGCGCGCTATTACACGGTGTCGTGGGTAGGAGAGCGTGTGGCGGCAGATTTGCGTAGCGCGGTGTATGCGCGCATGTTGGTACAATCACCACAGTTCTTCGAAACCTTGCAAACCGG
>CAIZNF010000021.1 GCA_903934275.1 uncultured Nitrosomonadales bacterium | reverse complement strand
GAGACGTGATACGCGCCAATACCGCCGTTGATACACTCATCGTCAACGCCAGCACCGGCAACAGCGGACGCCTGTTCATGAACCTAAAACCGCGCGGCGAGCGTCCCCCCATGGATAAGGTGGTCGAAGAGTTGCGTCGCGCGGTGCGCGCCATTCCCGGCATCAACATCTATATCAACCCCGTGCAGAACCTCAGACTGGGCGGTCGCCCCAGCAAGAGCCGCTACCAGTACATCATGCGCAGCGTGCACGCCGAAGACTTGCGCGATACATCGAGCGGCCTGATGGCACGTATGAAAGAGGATGCGATTTTTCGTGATGTCACCAGCGACTCGGAGCTGAAGGGCTTGCAAGCGCGCCTGAACATCAACCGCGACAAGGCTAACCTGCTGGGTGTGCAAATCGCCGATATCCGCTCCGCGCTGTACAGCGCCTTCGGTGAACGCCAGGTCTCGACGATTTACACGTCGAGCAACAGCTATCAGGTCATCATGCAGGTCGCGGCGAAAGACAGCGCCGACGAAAGCGCCTTTGGAAAGATTTATGTGCGCAGCAAGAGTGGCACGCTAGTTTCACTCGCCAGTGTCGCGACAGTCGAGCGCGAAGTGGGGCCTATTTCAATCAATCACACCGGGCAACTTGAAGCGCTGACGATCTCTTTCAATCTTGCGCCCGGCGCGGCGCTGGGTGATGCATCCAAGCGCATCGGACAGTTCAAGAGCGAACTCAATATGCCGGTGAGCATACTCACCAGCTATGGCGGCGACGCGGCGGCATTCCAGTCTTCACAGTCGAGCCAGATGGTGCTAATCGCCGCCGCGCTGCTGGTAATCTACGTGCTGCTGGGCGTACTGTACGAAAGTTATATCCACCCGATCACCATTCTTTCCGGCCTGCCCTCGGCTGCGGCCGGCGCACTGGCGATGTTGTGGTTGTTCAATATCGAGCTTTCGATCATCGCCATGATCGGCATCCTGATGCTGATCGGCATCGTTAAGAAAAATGCCATCATGATGATCGACTTTGCGCTTGATGCGCAACGCAACGGCGGCATGGCACCGCGTGAAGCGATCCGCACCGCATGCCTGCTGCGTTTTCGCCCGATCATGATGACCACCTCGGCGGCGCTAATGGGCGCGCTGCCTATTGCACTCGGCATGGGTGCGAGCGCAGAACTGCGTCAACCTCTCGGTCTAGCTGTGGTAGGGGGACTGGTGTTCTCGCAGGTGATCACACTTTTTATCACGCCGGTGATCTACCTCTATCTCGATCGCTTTTCCGGCAGCGGTCCGCTCAAACTGACGGGTGAAAATTAACCTAAGCCGGACGAGCCGAAACCAAAAAAGTAAAACTGCTATACCATAGGTTGAGCAAAGCGTAGCGCGCCCAACCTTGTGTCTTTCTCCCCGTGGTGGTTGGCTACCACCACATGAAGCAGAGGCAGCCTGGCCCTGTGTCAGACTAGTTGTCGCCTAAAAGCTTACATTTATGCTGCCATTTTTAGCTCTAAATATTCCTCCTTTTGATCTATTTTTTCGGTGACGCGTTGATCTGGATGCCGTTCACAGACCCACGGATAATTTTTTTGCCTAGCCAAACGGGTAGTCGCCGTCGGGGCGCATCACAGTAATATCATAATTTGCGGCATGTGGCTGATAGGGGCGTGAAGGAGATACCCGTTGGCGAATATTTCTATTTGGCATTGATAAAGCAAAGCAAAAGGATGTCATCACCCGCCGCCTTGTGGCACACTTACGCCCGTCACATCACATCGGCAACCTTAATCTTGCAACCATACGAACTATTCATCGGGCTGCGCTACACGCGCGCCAAACGCCGCAACCATTTTATTTCATTTATTTCACTGATCTCTATGCTGGGCATGGCGTTGGGTGTGATGGCGCTGATTGTGGTGTTGTCGGTGATGAACGGTTTCCAGAAGGAAATCCGCGCGCGTATGCTGGGCGCTTCGCCACACCTGGAAGTGGTCGCGGACGGCGGGCGGCTGCAAGGCTGGCAGCCCGTTATGGACAAAGTCGCGCAACACCCGCAAGTTTCCGCCACCGCACCATATATAGCCGGTCAAGGCATGTTGTCGTTCGGACAAAGCGTGCAGGGCGTGATGGTGCGAGGTATCGATCCGGCGCAGGAAGCCGCCATTACCGAACTCTCAAGCAAGATGAAAGTTGGCGCATTAAGCGATTTGCGCGGCGGGGAATTCACCATCGTGCTCGGCTCCGATCTGGCTCGCACGCTCGGTGTCAGGCGCAACGACAAAATTATGTTAATCGCCCCGCAAGGGCAAATTACCCCTGCCGGCATGATGCCGCGCCTCAAGCAATTCCGCGTGACAGGGATATTTGAAATCGGCATGGCTCCCTACGATAACAGCCTCGCGTTGATTCACATCAACGATGCTCAGAAGCTGTTTCAACTCGGTGATGCGGTAACCGGTATCAGCGCCAAGCTGCGCGACATCGATCTCGCCCCGCGTGTGGCGCGCGAACTGCAAAGCCAATTTCCGCCAGAGTTATACGCCAACGATTGGACTCACCAGAACAGCAACTATTTCCGCGCGGTGCAGATGGAAAAGAAAATGATGTTCATCATACTGTCGCTGATTGTCGCGGTGGCCGCATTCAACATCGTTTCCACGCTGGTGATGGCCGTCACCGACAAGCAGGCCGACATCGCCATTTTGCGCACCCTCGGTGCATCGCCGCGCAGCATCATGAAAATCTTTATCGTACAGGGCGTGGTGATCGGCCTGATCGGCACGCTGCTCGGTAGCATCGGCGGTATTGTGCTGGCGCTAAATCTGGATGTGGTCGTGCCATTTATCGAGCGCATGATCGGCGTGCAATTCCTCGCCAAGGACGTGTATTACATCAGCGAACTGCCGTCTGATCTGCGCTACCACGAAGTTATACTGGTCACCGGCATATCCTTTGCGATCAGCCTGCTGGCGACGCTTTACCCAAGCTATCGCGCCTCGAAGACGCAACCTGCGGAGGCATTGCGCTATGAATGATCAGAGGATAGATACAATCATTTCCTGCCGCGATTTAAGCAAGACTTACACGCTGGGCAAGCTGGATGTGCCGGTGCTCAAGTGCATCAATCTAAACGTACAGCGCGGCGAACGCATCGCCATAGTCGGCGCATCCGGTTCCGGCAAAAGCACGTTGCTGCATCTGCTCGGCGGGCTGGATAACGCCAGCAGCGGCAGTGTGCAGATACTCGGGCAGGAAGTACAGCAGATGAACGAGACGCGGCGAGGTGAATTGCGCAATCGCTCGCTCGGTTTCGTGTACCAGTTTCATCATTTGCTGCCGGAATTTACCGCGTTAGAAAATGTCGCGATGCCGCTGCTGATACGCGGCATGAAACACGCCGAAGCCAATCCGCGCGCCGCCGCGATGCTGGAACAGGTAGGGCTGGCGCAACGCATTGAGCATTTGCCCTCCGAGCTGTCCGGCGGCGAGCGCCAGCGTGTTGCCGTAGCGCGCGCGCTGGTGACGGAACCGGCTTGCGTATTGGCGGACGAGCCTACTGGCAACCTGGATAGCAGCAGTGCGCAAGCCCTGTTTGAGCTGATTCAGCAACTCAATGCAAAATTTAGCACCAGCTTCATCGTCGTCACCCACGATATGGAACTGGCGGGGCGGATGCAACGCTGTTTGAGGCTCGTGGATGGAGCGCTATTAGTTGGGTAGGGTGTTCGGTGAAATGTAGGCCTGACTAAACCCAACCACTTCGACAAGAATCTTCTGAGTTTATCGAAGGGCTCAGAGCAGGCATGGTGGGTACAACCCACCGGCCGTCGCTTCGCCGCCTGTCAAGTTCTACTCGAAAAATGCGAAGAATATGAATCACAAGAGCCTGAACGCCACAACCCATGCCAACGCGAATCAGGTAATATATGCGGGCAGTACCATGACAAATTTGAATTAATACGCGAAAGGAGAATGAAATGTCACTAGTGACAGATACGCTGCGCACCTCACCGATTGGCGAAGAATTGGGCGATACCGAACTGGAAATTATCGCAGAATTATTTAAAGTTCAGAGCTACAAAGCGGGCGAGGTGATCGTTGAGCCAGGCGATCACCAACCGGACCACTTGTACATTCTCGCGCAAGGCGAGATACAGGTAAAGATTCAAAGCAGCGAGGGAGAAGCCTCAATTTATGTACTTAAACCGGGTGATTTGGCTGGCATCATCACCTTTGTGGGTGGAGCGACTTCGCAGCACAGCGCAACACTTTTCGCGAAGGGTGATGCCAAAGTGTTGAGTTTGCCAAGAGCCAAATTCGAAACACTGATTGATTCACATCCGATGATTGAGTACAAAGTGATGCGCGGTATAGTGCGTTATGTGCATGGCATTGTGCGAAGCATGAACGCCAAATCGGCAGAGTTGAGCAATTACATTTACCGTACTAGCGGCGGCTACTGAAAATCAATAATCATGCGGGATGCATTCCGTACACCATTACTGTTGGTGCATGGAATGCCCCCCTACAATGATCGATTATTTGTGTTGAAAATAGAATTACGCGCTCAACAACTTAATAACTTCGCGAATCTCGTGACGCAACGCGGCAACATCCACCGCTGCCGCAGGCACAGCAGTTTGTTCAACTTCACCTGAATTATCCAAACGGTTACGCGCACCGCTGATGGTAAAACCCTGCTCGTACAACAACTCGCGGATACGCCGGATCAGCAGCACTTCATGGTGCTGATAGTAGCGGCGATTACCGCTGCGCTTGACCGGTTTAAGCTGGGTAAACTCCTGCTCCCAGTAACGCAGTACATGCGCCTTGACCCCGCATAATTCGCTTACCTCACCGATGGTAAAATAGCGTTTGGCGGGAATCGGTGCGAGTTCAGAATTAGGCTTGTGGTTTTCCATGATAGGACTTTTCCACCATGGTCTTCAGCTTTTGACTGGGATGAAATGTCACCACACGACGTGCGGTAATCGGGATTTCTTCACCGGTCTTTGGATTGCGTCCGGGGCGCTGCGGTTTGTCGCGCAGCTGAAAATTTCCGAAGCCGGATAACTTCACACTCTCGCCTTTCTCCAGCTGTACACGAATTTCTTCGAAGAAGGCTTCCACCATATCCTTGGCTTCGCGTTTGTTGAGGCCTACTTTTTCAAACAGCAAGTCTGACAGTTCGGCTTTTGTTAATGTTGTTGTCATTTTTCTCCCTTACATACGCAATTGCGCACCAAGCTTTTGCATTACGTCCACCAAAAGCGCGATGCTTGTTTCAATTTCAGAATCTGTGAGTGTTTTTTGAGTATCTTGCAATAACACACGGAATGCAAGGCTTTTTTTGCCTTGCTCTACACCTTTGCCGCGATACACGTCAAACAGTGCAATTTCTTGCACATAAGGCACGGTTGCCTGCTGCATGGCATTCAGCAAAGTCTGCAAGACAACCACCTCATCCACCAGTACCGCCAAGTCACGCCGCACCGGCAAAAATTTGGCGATTCCGCTCATACGCGGAACTGCCGCCTGGACCAGTGCATCGACCTCAACTTCAAACCATAAGGCGGCCTGCGCCATGTCGTATTGTTGCTGCCACTGAGGATGCAGTTCGCCGATCCAACCGACCATCTGCTCGCCGCAAAAAATCTGCGCAGAACGTCCGGGGTGCAAGGCCGGGTGGGTTGCCGCAACAAAGCGCAGCACTTGTGGCGCGAACAAGGCTTCGACATCCGCTTTCACATCGTAAAAGTCAGCCAGCTTGGCGGCTATGCCCCATTGCTCGGGTTGGATTGCGCCGTAGGCCAAAGCGGACAATCGCTGGCTTTGCACATACTTGCCATCCACTTTGGCAAAACATGCGCCGGTTTCGAACAGGCGCACCCGCGCTTGATTGCGGTTCAGGTTGAAGCGCAGCGCGCCCATCAGCCCACCGATCAAGCTGCTGCGCATCACTGCCAGATTGCTGGCAATCGGGTTTTGCAGCGCAACAGCTTTGTCGTTGCCACATAATTCACGTTCAACTTGTTCGTCAACAAATGCATAGCTGACGATTTCCTGATAATCACGCACCACGAGCATCTGCTGGATACGTGCCAGCGGGCGTTGCAGCTCACTGTGCGGCAGCATGGTCAGCGCTGCTTGCGGGGCGAGTGCGGGTATGTTGTCGTAACCATGCAGGCGCGCCAGCTCCTCGATCAGGTCGGCCTCGATCGACAGATCGAAACGGAAGCTCGGCGGTGTTACATAGTAACAATTGTCTTGGGTTGTAAAATCAACTAAAGTTTCAGCTCTAAAGCTAAATTGCAACCGCCGCAGCAATGCTGTAATTTGGTCGTTGTCCAACTTAACGCCCAACACTCTCACAAGGCGTGAGCGGCGCAACGTAATCGCCTCGCGTGCGGGCATTTGGCCCCTCGCCTCGTTTATTGCCCCAGCGCTGCCGCCGCATATCTCCAGCAGCAGTTGCGTGGCGCGCTCCAGCGCCTGGCGCGTCGCCGCAAAATCCACGCCGCGCTCGAAGCGGAATGAAGAATCGGTCGCCAAACCGAAACGGCGCGCCTTGCCGGATATCGCATCGGGATGAAAAAATGCGCTCTCCAGAAACACATCCCGCGTGGCTGTTTCCACGCCGCTGCCCTGCCCCCCCATGATGCCCGCCAACGCCAGTACTCGCGCATCGTCGGCGATGACCAGTACCTCCTCTTCCAGCTTCACCGCCTGCCCGTTGAGCAAGATCAGCTCTTCGCCGTTGCGCGCCCTGCGCACCGTAATGCCGCCGGACAATTGCGCCAGATCAAAGGCGTGCAACGGCTGGCCCATTTCCAGCATCACGTAGTTAGTGATATCCACCACCACGCTGATGCCACGCAAACCGCCACGTTCCAGACGGCGCAGCATCCAGGCCGGTGTAGAAGCGGCGGCATTCACGCCGCGCACCATACGGCCGCAATACAGCGGGCAGGCCTGAGCATCGGTCACATATATCGGCAATTGCTCGGGCAAAGTAACGTGCTGAATTTGAATATCCAATAGCTTGAGAGTGCCGCCGGTCAGCGCCGCGACCTCGCGTGCTATGCCAACCATGCCGGAGCAATCGCTGCGGTTTGGAGTGAGCTTCAGCGTGAATACTTTGTCGTCTAAGTCGAGATAATTGCGCAGCGTCTCGCCTGTCGGCGCATCACTCGGTAGCAGCCACAGCCCTTGGCTTTCTTCAGCCAAGCCCAGTTCTTTTGCAGAACACAACATACCGAACGATTCGACGTTGCGCACTTTGGCCTGCTTGATAACAAAGTCGCCGGGCAGCACCGCACCAATACGCGCGCACGGCACTTTCACGCCCACTGCGACATTCGCCGCGCCGCAGACAATGGTCAGGGGGCTCGCTTCCCCTACGTTCACCTGGCACAGGTTCAATCGATCTGCATTGGGATGCTTGACCACTTCCAGCACTTCGGCCACGACCACATTATTAAACTCAGGCGCGACCGCCTCCAGTGCTTCGACTTCCAGGCCAGCCATGGTCAGCACATGCCCTAATGCTTCACTGGATAAATCAGGATTGACCCAGGCTCTTAACCAATTCTCGGAAAATTTCATAACTGTGTCATTAATTGAATTGCTTGAGGAAGCGCAGATCGCTCTCGTAAAACTGGCGCAGATCGTTCACGCCGTAGCGCAACATCGCCAGTCGTTCCACACCCAGCCCAAATGCAAAACCGAGATATTTTTCGCTGTCTATATTGACGTGTTTCAGCACATTAGGATGCACCATGCCGCAGCCGCCGATTTCCAGCCAGCCGCCATTCCAACTCATGTCCATTTCAGCCGATGGCTCGGTGAACGGAAAAAACGATGGGCGAAAACGCACTTGCAGATCATCGCGCTCGAAAAAGCGCTGTAGAAAATCCTGCACCACACCTTTGAGATTGGCGAAACTGGTCTCCTCATCGACCCACAAGCCTTCGACCTGATGGAACATCGGCGAGTGGGTGGCATCGGAATCAAAGCGGTAAACACGGCCCGGTGAAATGATTTTCAGTGGTGGCTGATGCGCTTCCATATAACGTATCTGCACCGGCGAGGTATGGGTACGCAAGACATGCTGCGGATCGATGTAAAAGGTGTCGTGCATGGCGCGTGCCGGATGGTTTTCCGGAATGTTCAGCGCGGTGAAATTGTAAAAGTCGCTCTCGATTTCCGGGCCTGATGCAGTGGCAAAACCCATCGAGTGAAATAACTGCTCAATGCGTTCCAGCGTACGTGTCACCGGATGTAATCCGCCTGTACTCAGGCCGCGCCCGGGTAGTGTCACATCCAATGCTTCCGCCGCCAGTTTATGCGCCAGCTTGTTTTGCTGCAACGCATCGCGGCGCTGTTGCAAGGCCGATTCGATGCTTTGCTTGACCTGATTAATTCGCGCGCCGGCAGCCGGGCGCTCTTCCGCAGACAACTTGCCCAAACCTTTGAGCAAGACAGTGAGACTGCCCTCCTTGCCCAGATATTTTGCCTTAACCTGCTCTAACTCAGCTTCGTCGCCGATTACGGTGAACTGCTGTAGGGCCTGATCGAGAATATTTTGAAGCTCTTCCATTTGTGACACCGAAAACAAAAAAGGAGGCGCAAAGCCTCCTTTTTTAGTTACACAGTTTAATCAATAAACCGCGAGGCTTGGCTTAAACGCCGAGGCTGGCTTTAGCTTGCGCCACGAATTGCGCAAACGCGGGCTTATCGAACACGGCTATGTCCGACAACACCTTGCGGTCAACCTGAATATCCGCCTTCTTCAGGCCGTTCATGAACACGCTGTAGCTCAGACCTTGCTCACGCGCAGCCGCATTGATACGCGCGATCCACAAGGTACGGAATTGGCGCTTTTTCTGGCGGCGATCACGATAAGAATATTGTCCGGCTTTCATCACCGCCTGCTTGGCGACACGGTAAACGTTCTTGCGGCGACCGCGATAACCCTTGGCTAGCGCCAATATTTTTTTATGGCTGGCGCGTGCTGTTACTCCACGTTTTACTCTTGGCATGGTCTACTCCTTATGCGTAAGGCATCATGGCGCGAACCGATGCTGTATTGGTTGCGTGGACTTCAGTTATGCCGCGCAACTGACGTTTGTTTTTGGTGGTCTTTTTGGTCAAGATATGGCGCTTGAACGCTTGTGAGCGTTTGATGCTGCCACCGGCGCGAATCTTGAAACGCTTGGCCGCTCCGCTTTTGGTTTTCATCTTAGGCATAACTACTCCTTAAGTTATGGTGCGAGGTGTTTTCCGGATGGAAAAACTTGATGACCCATACACCACTTTTTATCGGGGAACTGTTTACTGCATCACCTCGACCATCCCCTTGCTGTCGAAACAATTAAATTCGTTTTGCGGGCGAATCGCCGCGTCGCATGCTCGCTTATTCTTCGTCTATCTATAACGATATGCCTTGTCATTCGCTGCGCGGCTCCTTGCGCTTAATCCCGCAAAAGCGAATTGGGTGCACCTCGTACTTATTTCTTCTTAGCTTTCGGTGACAACACCATCACCATCTGCCGGCCTTCCATCTTGGGAAACTGCTCGACCACGCTGTGCTCTTCCAAATCATCCCTGACGCGTTGAATCAAACGCATACCGATTTCCTGGTGAGCCATTTCGCGACCGCGAAAGCGCAACGTGATTTTGGTTTTGTTGCCGTCTTCAAGAAATTTGATCAAATTGCGCAGTTTGATGTTGTAATCGCCTTCGTCCGTACCCGGGCGAAACTTGATTTCCTTGATCTGCACCTGCTTCTGCTTGAGCTTGGCCTCGTGCTGCTTCTTGCTTTCGGCATATTTGAATTTGCCGATGTCCATGATGCGGCATACCGGCGGATCCGCCAACGGCGAAATCTCGACCAAATCCAACTCTGCTTCATTCGCCAAACGCAATGCTTCCGCGATGACAACAATCCCGAGGGGCTCTTTTTCTACACCAATCAGCCGCACTTGCGGTGCGGTAATCATCTCATTGATGCGCTGCGATTTATCTTGTGCTATTGCAATATCTCCACTTAAACAAATTGGGAATATCTATAAATCAAAACCTCATCGCGCCATGTCTGGCTTGCAGTTTTGAAGTTCTAAATACACCCAATACTAAGCCGTGCTACCCGCCTTGATTTCGGAGTTAAAACGCTGAAGCAAATCTTCCAACGTCATCTGTCCGAGATCTTCACCACTGCGGGCACGCACGGCCACCAATTTTCCAGCCACCTCCTTATCGCCGATAATCAGTTGATAAGGTAATTTCTGTAAGCTATGTTCGCGTATTTTATAGGTAATCTTCTCGTTGCGCAAATCAAGTTGCACACGCAACCCAGTATCGCGCAGTGATTGCGCAACTTGCGTCGCATATTCTTCCTGTGCCTGGGAGATATTCATCACCACTGCCTGTATCGGTGCCAGCCATAGCGGGAACGCGCCGGCATGATGCTCGATCAGAATGCCGATGAAGCGTTCCATCGAACCGAGAATGGCGCGATGCAGCATCACCGGGGGTTTGCGGCTGTTATCTTCATCCACAAATTCCGCATCCAGACGCACCGGCAGATTGAAATCTAGCTGGATCGTACCGCATTGCCACAGACGGCCAAGACTGTCTTTCAGCGTGAATTCAACCTTGGGGCCGTAGAACGCGCCCTCGCCAGGCTGAACATCATAAGCCAGACCGTTTTGCTGCAACGCCGCTGCCAAACCAGATTCGGCTTTATCCCAGGTTTCATCGGAGCCGACCCGCTTGTCGGGACGCGTGGACAATTTGACCAGCACTTCGCTGAAACCGAAGTCCCCGTATACCTCGTTCAGCATCACAATAAAACGCGACACCTCTGGCTGCACCTGATTTTCGGTGCAAAAAATATGCGCATCGTCCTGCGTGAAGCCGCGTACCCGCATCAGGCCGTGCAGCGAACCGGAAGTCTCGTTGCGGTGGCAAGAGCCGAACTCCGCCAAGCGCAGCGGCAGGTCGCGGTAGCTGTGCAGGCCGTGATTGTAAATCTGCACATGACCGGGGCAATTCATCGGTTTCACCGCGTAATCGCGATTCTCCGAACAGGTGGTGAACATGTTGTCATGGTAGTTTTCCCAGTGACCGGATTTCTCCCACAGGGTGCGATCCATAATGGTCGGCGTGCGCACTTCCTGATAATCGTGCTCGCGGAACTTGCGGCGCATGTACTGCTCGACTTCCTGCCACAGCGTCCAACCCTTGGGATGCCAGAACACCATGCCGGGTGACGAATCCTGCATATGAAACAATTCCAGTTGTTTGCCCAGCTTGCGGTGATCGCGCTTCTCGGCTTCTTCGAGTTGATGCAAATAGGCTTCCAGCTCTTCTTTCTTCGCCCAAGCCGTGCCATAAATGCGCTGCAACATCTCGTTATTCGAATCGCCGCGCCAGTACGCACCGGCCAGCTTCATCAGCTTGAAGGCTTTCAACTTGCCGGTGGACGGCACGTGCGGGCCGCGGCACAGGTCGGTAAACTCGCCTTCGCTGTATAGCGAAACATCCTGATCCGCCGGGATCGACTCGATAATCTCGGCCTTGTAGTGCTCGCCGATATGCTTGAAATACGCCACCGCCTCGTCGCGCGGCAGCACGCGGCGCGCCACCGGTAAATCAAGTTTGGCAATCTCATTCATGCGCTTCTCGATCGCCGCCAAGTCTTCCGGCGTAAACGGGCGCTTGTAAGAAAAATCGTAAAAGAAACCATTCTCGATAACCGGCCCGATGGTCACCTGCGCATCGGGAAACAACTCCTTCACCGCATGGGCCAGCAAGTGCGCGGTGGAATGGCGGATGATTTCTATCCCCTCCACATTCTTGTCGGTGATGATCGCCAAGTCGGCATCCTGCTCCATCAAATGCGAGATATCGACCAGCTTGCCGCCCACCTTGCCCGCCAACGCGGCGCGCGCCAAACCCGCGCCGATGCTGAGCGCAACGTCGGCGACGGTGACAGGTTGCGCAAAACTGCGCTGTGAACCATCCGGCAAAGTAATGACTGGCATATTGCTATTCCTAAGCCGGACGAGCCGGAACCAAAAAGGCGGTTTTGCGCTCGAAGTTTATGGTGCGCTAACCTATTGTTTTTAATTGAAAAGCGTGCAAGTTTTATCGGGAAATGTAAAGACTTAACCGATAAGATACTAGGCATTTTTCCAGACTGCGCCGGGAAAATGAGGTTCGCCTTTGGCGAACAGCCAAAAAGGATTGTCATTTCGAG
>CAIZNF010000020.1 GCA_903934275.1 uncultured Nitrosomonadales bacterium | reverse complement strand
GAGACCGCTCCCACGGTGACTTTTTCAAAGTTAATTTATGTTGTTTCACTGCGGTGCGGTTCTGAAAACTCGGAGGCGTTATGAACTATGCGGAGTTCTACAAACAGTCGGTCGATGATCCACAAACCTTTTGGGCGAAGCAAGCCGAGCTAATTGACTGGCATCAGCCTTATTCACAAGTCCTAGATTATTCAAACCCGCCGTTCGCCAAATGGTTCGTCGGTGGCCAAACCAACCTGTGCCACAACGCCGTTGATCGCTGGGTTGCCGGGCAAGGCGATAAACCTGCACTGATCGCCATCTCCACTGAAACCAACACCGAGAAGGTCTACACCTTCGCCGAGTTGCACACCGAAGTTCAGCGCATGGCTGCGCTCATGCAATCTTTGGGAGTGGGCAAAGGTGATCGGGTGCTGATCTATATGCCGATGATTGCCGAGGCCGCTTTTGCCATGCTGGCTTGCGCGCGCATTGGCGCTATTCATTCGGTGGTGTTCGGCGGCTTTGCCTCGAATAGTTTGGCGACACGCATCAACGATGCGAAACCAAAACTGATCGTCTCCGTCGATGCGGGCTCGCGCGGCGGCAAGCGCGTGGCCTACAAACCGCTGCTGGATACTGCCATTGATTTGGCGCAGCACAAACCCGGCCATGTGCTGCTGGTGGATCGCGGCCTGATGCCGATGCAATCGGTGGCCGGGCGCGATGTCGATTACGCCGCCTTGCGTGCGCAGCACATGGATGCACAAGTGCCGATAACCTGGCTGGAAGCCAACGAAGCCTCGTATATTTTGTACACCTCCGGCACTACCGGCAAACCCAAAGGCGTGCAGCGCGATGTTGGCGGCCATGCAGTCGCGCTTACGGCCTCGATGAAACATATCTATTGCGGCAACGCGGGCGAAACTTATTTCTCCAGCTCCGATATTGGCTGGGTGGTCGGCCATTCTTACATTGTTTACGGCCCATTGATCACCGGCATGGCCACTATCATGTATGAAGGGCTACCGTTCGCGCCGGATGCGGGAATCTGGTGGAGCATCGTCGAAAAATACAAAGTCACGCGCATGTTCACCGCCCCGACCGCCGTGCGGGTATTGAAAAAATATCCCACCGAATTCATGCACAAATACGACCTGTCTTCGCTGAAGACACTGTATCTGGCCGGTGAACCGCTGGATGAAACCACCTCACAATGGATATCGTCCGAACTGGGAGTGCCGGTGATCGACAACTACTGGCAGACTGAGACCGGCTGGCCGATTCTGACTGTGGTAAAGGGCGTGGAAGACGTGCCCACCAAGCTGGGTAGTCCGGGCATTCCCGTGTATGGATACAAAGTCAAAATCCTCAACGAAGCCACCGGCGAGGTCTGTGGCGCAAACGAGAAGGGGGTAGTGGTGATTGAAGGGCCGTTGCCGCCGGGCTGTATGCAAACTGTTTATGGCGACGATCAACGCTTCGTAAAAACTTACTGGTCGAATTTCAGCAGCGAACAGGTGTACTCCACTTTTGATTGGGGCATCCGCGATGCCGATGGCTACTACTTCATCCTGGGTCGCACCGATGATGTGATCAATGTCGCCGGGCATCGCCTCGGCACGCGCGAGATCGAAGAAAGCATATCCAGCCATGCCAACGTGGCCGAGGTTGCGGCAGTAGGTGTGGAAGACAAACTCAAAGGCCAGGTCGCCATCGCCTTCGTGATTTTAAAAAATAATG
Organism: uncultured Nitrosomonadales bacterium; assembly: GCA_903934275.1. Lineage (GTDB taxonomy): Bacteria > Pseudomonadota > Gammaproteobacteria > Burkholderiales > Gallionellaceae > Gallionella. The sequence continues at coordinate 956 of CAIZNF010000020.1, read as the reverse complement.
CAGGCACGGAAACGCCAGAAGGCAGGCAAGCGATGGAAAAAGAGATCATGTCCGTGGTGGATAATCGCCTCGGTTCGTTGGCTCGCCCGGCACGGGTGCATTTTGTCACAATGCTCCCCAAGACCCGTTCCGGCAAGCTGCTGCGCCGCTCGCTGCAAGCAATCTGCGAAGGCCGCGATCCGGGCGATTTGACCACCATCGAAGACCCGATATCCCTGCAACAGATCAAAAATGTTATGGCGGTTTAGCCAATTTCACATGAGCTACAGATGCCACTGCGGAAACTGCTTGCGGCAACAAATTATCCTAAAAACGGCAGTTTCATCCGCAGATTACACAGATTTTCAGTCGGTTGCGGATATCATTGCGTAGGTTGGGCAAAGCGTAGCGTGCCCAACATAAAAGCTAAAAAGCTTTTGGCTTGGCATCCGAGTGGCATCTTTGTTCGTTGGGCACGCTTCGCCCTTCGACAAACTCAGGACAGGCTTTGCCCAACCTACGGAAAACAGTTTGCCATTTTTGGTTCCAGCTTGCTGAAAATAAAACTACATCATGCCGAGCATACGCGGGAGCCACAGTGACAACCCCGGCCAATAGGTGACCACCACAAGAAAGCCGAGCATGGAGAGCAACCACGGCCAGACCGCGACGGTCAGTTCGGTAATTCCCATTTTGGTAATGCCCGAAGCCACATAGAGATTGAGGCCGACCGGTGGATGGCACATGCCGTCTTCCATATTGACCTGCATGATGATGCCATAGTGCACCGGATCGATGCCTAGCTTCATGGCCACCGGGAACAATATCGGCGCGAAGATCAATACGATCGACGAGGGTTCCATGAAGTTGCCGGCCAGCAACAGGATGATGTTGCAGGCAAGGAGGAAGGTGATCATCCCCAGTCCATGGCCCAGCATCCAGTCCGCCAGCGCCTGCGGGATGTTCTCGTTAGTCAT
>CAIZNF010000019.1 GCA_903934275.1 uncultured Nitrosomonadales bacterium | reverse complement strand
CATCAGCGTCGCCGGGCACACCTGGACGATTGGTGTCCATTCTCTGCCCGAATTTGATGCGCAAGCCGATAAAGAAAAACCCCGTACCGTTGCCGCTATTGGTATCGGCGCAAGTTTGTTTTTTACACTGTTTGTCTGGATGCTGGTGGTCGGCCGCACACGCGCCATGCAAGCCTCTCAGACGATAAAACAAGAACTGGCCGAGCGCCAGCAGGCGGAGCAGGCGTTGCGCGCAAGTGAGGAACGGTTCAGATCCATTTTTGATTATTCCAAAGTGGGAATGAATCTGCTGGGCCCGGATTACAAGTATCTGAAGGTCAACAAGGCATTCAGTGAAATGACCGGCTACTCCGAACGTGAATTGTTGACGCACGATTTTAAGGGAATAACCCACTCCGACGATATCGAGCTAAATTCGATGTGGGTAAATAAGCTGCTTGCAGGGGAAGTCAATTACTTCAACATACAGAAAAGATACGTCTGCAAAAATGGCGGCATATTGCATGGAGACCTCACCGTTTCCGCCATGCGGGATGAAAACGGGAAATTCATTTACGGCATAGCCATTATTCAAGATATTACCGAGCGCGTACAAACCCAGCAAAAATTGCTCATGCTTTCCCGTGCCGTGGAAAACAGCCCGGCCACCGTGGTCATCACCGATCTGAACGGCATCATCAAGTACGTCAACAAAAAATTCACCGCAATCACCGGCTACTCCTTTGAGGAGGCCATCGGCCAGAATCCGAGAATACTCAAATCTGGTAAACAGAGCGTTGATTTCTACGTGCAGCTCTGGAAAACCCTATTGGCCGGCAATGAATGGCATGGTGAAATGTGCAACAAGAAAAAAATGGCGAACTGTATCTTGAGCAGGTTTCCATTTCTCCCATCATGGACGAGCAAGGGAAAATTTCCAATTTTGTCGCCGTCAAAGAGGATATCACCGACAAGAAGAAAACCGAAGAGACCATCTGGATGCAGGCCAACTTCGATACTTTGACCGGCTTGCCAAACCGCCGCATGTTCCGCGAGCGTCTGGAACAGGAAATCAAAAAATCCAACCGTAGCAGTACTCCGATTGCGCTGATGTTCATCGATCTCGACCACTTCAAGGAGGTTAACGATACCTTGGGGCATGATATAGGCGACATTCTGCTGATCGAAGCATCACGCCGTATCAGCGATTGCGTGCGCGCGACCGACATCGTGGCCAGGTTGGGCGGCGACGAGTTTACCGTGCTACTGACAGAAGTTGAAGATGTCACTAGCGTCGAACGGATTGCGCAGAGTATCACTCAGAAGCTTGCTACTTTTTTTCAGTTGAAAGAAGAAGTGGCCTATGTGTCGGCCAGCATCGGCATCACGTTGTATCCAAATGATGCCACCGATATAGAAGGGCTGTTCAAGAATGCCGATCAGGCGATGTATGTCGCCAAGGAGCAAGGGCGCAACCGCCACAGCTATTTCACACACGCCTTGCAGGAAGCCGCCCAGACCCGGTTGCGCTTGATCAACGATTTGCGCGGTGCGCTGGCAGGCAACCAGTTTATGGTCCATTTCCAGCCTATCGTGGACATGGCTACGGGTCGCATCAATAAGGCAGAGGCATTGATTCGCTGGAATCACCCCGAACGGGGCTTGGTCAGCCCCGCCCAGTTCATCCCGCTGGCCGAAGAAACCGGGCTTATCCTGGAAATCGGCGACTGGGTGTTCTATGAATCGATGCGCTGTGCCAAGCGCTGGAGAACGCTGTACAACCCCGTATTTCAGGTCAGCGTGAACAAATCGCCGATACAGTTCTACAAGGACGGTGATGAACATGCGGTATGGCTGGCGCACTTGCGGGATATCGACATGCCTGGAGAAGGCTTGGTTATCGAGATTACCGAAGGATTGTTGCTGGATTCGAATACGTCGATTAACGGCGCGTTGCTCACGTTGCGTAACGCCGATATTCAAGTGTCCATTGATGATTTCGGCACCGGCTATTCGTCGCTGTCCTATCTCAAGAAATTCGATATCGACTACCTGAAAATCGACCAATCATTTGTACGTCATCTGGAGATAGACCATAACGATCTGGTGCTATGCGAGGCGATTATTGTGATGGCGCACAAACTCGGTATAAAAGTGGTCGCCGAAGGGGTGGAAACGGAACGACAGCGTGATATGTTGGCCGCTGCCGAGTGCGATTATGCGCAGGGGTATTTATATTCCAAGCCAATACCAGCGGATGAGTTCGAGGAGCTGCTGAAACGTAACTTATCGGCATAGAGCACCCGGTTTCTCAAACTGGATGCCGGAACCAAATGTAGGTCTGGTTTCAACCCGACACGTCGAACCAAAGTCCGATCTACTGAAATTTCCGGGCGACAATGGATTACAGTATAATTTCGCTCGCTAATATCATTTAAAACTAATGGAGCGCATCATGGAAAACAAGAAATTTCGTTTGGTTACGCGTAGCGATTTCGATGGCTTGGTCTGTGCAGTGCTGCTCAAGCATATCGATATGATCGACGAGATCAAGTTCGTTCACCCCAAAGATATGCAGGACGGCAAAATCGAAATCGGCCCGCGCGATATCACCACCAATCTGCCGTATGTCGCCGGTGCGCACCTGGTGCTTGACCACCATTCTTCCGAAACTATCCGCAACACCGGTGAGCGCGCCAATCACATCATCCATCCCGACGCACCTTCCGCCGCGCGGGTGGTATTTGATCACTTCGGTGGATACAAGGCATTTCCGCCCGAATGGGATGGCATGATGGCTGAGGTGGACAAGGCCGATTCCGCCCAATTTTCGAGCGAGGAAATTCTTCATCCAACCGGTTGGGTGTTGCTCAATTACCTGATGGATTCGCGTACCGGTTTGGGGAGGTTTCGCGATTTCCGCATTTCCAATTATGACTTGATGATGGAGTTGATCGATTATTGCCGGAAACATAACATCGAGCAGATCATGCAGCTACCTGATGTGAAGGAGCGCGCCGATCTGTATTTCGAGCATGAGGAAAAATTCAAGGCCCAGTTAAAGTCGTGCTCGACGATACACAACAACCTGGTGGTGCTCGACCTGCGCAATGAGGAAATCATCTACGCAGGCAACCGCTTCATGATATACGCGCTATTCCCCGAAACCAATATTTCTATCCACGTGCTGTGGGGAGTGAAACAACAGAACACGGTATTCGCTACCGGAAAATCCATCGTCAACCGCACTTCAATGACCAATATTGGCGAATTGATGCTGCAATACGGTGGTGGCGGGCATGAGAATGCCGGCACTTGCCAGGTTGATAAGGAAAAAGCGGAAGCAGTGCTTCAGGAGTTGATAACCAAAATTAATGCGGACGGTTGAGAATAATCAAGCGGCGAAGAGAAGCTGCCGCTAATGCTGTTGCGCTGACAATTCATCCACGATATTTCCAATATGCCATTTGCAGTTCACATCTTCTTGCATTTAAGCCGATAAACGAGACAAACAAAATCTCCTAGCGACTTATCCTGACGCATACCGCGTTTATACTTTAGCATCATTTTTTAAGTTGATGCTGCCATGCCACAAAAATCTCCTCTATCCATAAATTCATTCGGTTCGCGGTGCCCGTGTAACGATACAAGGGGAAAGTTATGCCAGTCATGCAAATCCTAACCGGGCAACAAGTACCAGTCAAAATCTGGACTAACGACATTGAAGACCGCGCCAAGGAACAGCTATCCAACGTCGCATCGTTGCCCTTTATTCACCATCACATTGCTGCCATGCCGGATGTACATGTGGGCATGGGCGCTACCATTGGTTCTGTAATTGCCACGCACAAGGCCATCATCCCGGCTGCGGTGGGTGTAGACATTGGTTGTGGCATGTTGGCGTGCCAACTCTCGCTAACCGCCAACGATATCGACGAAAATATTTTACAAAAGGTGTTTCACCAAATCACCCGTGATATTCCGGTCGGGCGCAATCAACATAATGATGACCGTGCCTTGGTGGATGCTGCAAAGCCTTTTGAGGCACGCCTGACGGCTATGACGCAGAAGCATCCAGAGTTACTCAAATCTTTTGGGCGGTTCAGCAACTGGGTGAACCAGATTGGCACGTTAGGCGGAGGTAACCACTTCATTGAAATCTGCCTGGATGAGAATAACCAAATTTGGGTCATGCTGCATTCTGGCAGTCGTGGCATTGGCAACGGGATTGCCGATTACTTCATCCAATTGGCGCGCAAGGACATGGAACGCCTGATGACCAACCTGCCGGATCGTGATCTGGCCTACTTCACCGAAGGCACAGAATACTTCGGTGACTATGTCGAGGCAGTGCATTGGGCGCAGGAATACGCCTATCAGAACCGGCAGTCCATGCTTGACCTGATTCTGGCCGGTATGCGCCGCCTGCTGCCTGAATTTACTGTCATTAACGAAGTGGTGAACTGCCACCACAACTACGTCGCCATCGAACATCACTACGGCGAGAATGTCTACGTCACCCGCAAGGGCGCGATAAGGGCACGCGAAGGCGACATCGGCATCATCCCCGGTAGCATGGGCGCGAAGAGCTTCATTGTGCGTGGCAAAGGCAACCTGGAAAGCTTCACGTCCAGTGCGCATGGAGCCGGTAGGCGCATGAGCCGTACTGCGGCTGAACGGCAATTCACACAAGACGACCTAATCAAGCAAACGGAAGGAGTGATTTGCCGCAAGGACAAACAGGTGATTGACGAGATACCCGGCGCTTACAAGGACATTGATACGGTGATGGCGAATCAGGCCGAACTGGTCGAAGTGCTGCATACCTTAAAGCAAGTTGTATGTATAAAAGGTTAGGGGCGAATTGACTCAAGTCGCTCAATTCAACTTAAATAACATTACTGGGTGACGAAACTATGCCAATGCTGATTGAACACATTGATGCTATTGCACGCAAAAAAAGGCGTGGTGTATTATTTTTGGATTTTTCTCAGGAAGGAAGTGCTCCCCTCTTTGATTCATTTAATTTGAACTGGGAGAACCTGCCAATACGCCAACAAGTCATTGCTTGGTTAGAGCAGAATCAAATTGGCTGGAGCCATTGTGGGTATTTCGCTGATGTAAATTTGATGGGGGGATATCAGGGGCGGATATATTTGGACGTGTCTTTAAACATACAAGATCCCACCTATAAAAAACTATCCAGATACCTTGAAACTCCAGAAGGGAAAATGAAACTTGCGGGGGTAAAATTCCAATACCTCCCGCTAGAGATGGCAATGAAAAATGCCCATCATGATGAACCTGGATTTTGGGAGCACTGGGCGGAAAACTTTTGAAGAAGAGAATTCGTAGCGGCAGCTTTCATTGGGTTAACAGCTTCACCGCGCAAACCAACACCAATATACAGGGCAATTTGGTTAGTGGCATTTTGGCTACACAACTATGCTGGGTAAAGTTACACAGGATTTTGAGTAATGGGTTCTGCCTGTCAAATTCCGGCTTCGACCGGCGGCAAGATGTAATATCCTGACAGCAACTATAAGGGTATTTTGGAGGTTGCATTTTGAATGGCAATGTAGAAATTTTCGTGGGACAGGAGTGAAAATTAAAAACAAATTTGAATAGCGGTAGATGAAGCAGACTAAATGCCCACACAAAATCTTTTTCTAAAACGAAAGAAATCAAATGACGCATGTAGAATTAAAACCAAATGGCGTGCTGGAATTCACGAATTACGATGTTACGGGTATTGACGTATCTGACGACGCAGTGGGATACCTTTTTGAACTTGTTCAACTTGGGGAAGGTTTACGGGTGTGCGATGTCTTTCTGCTGTTAAAGCGAAACCCCGCGTTACTGCCGATTTTTCGGCGTTGCAGTGCTGAGGAGTTGCTGGCCGAGGCATTTTCCGGTGAACCCGACCCCTACGACGGCACCTACAATGCAGAAAATATTGAATACGTTGAATTGTGGCGCTGTTGCAATATCAATCCATCCACAAAAATCTACTGGCAAATGAGCAGGCTTGATATTACCGGAATTGGCTTTGAGCTTCGCGAACCATGGGAAGATGAACGAGAAAGCACACCTGCTGGAATGCGAAGAAAGTGGGGCTTGTCCTTCATGTCGCCCAGGCAATTGCTTAACTACCCGCTCCTATTCGACCTTCAGTCCGAAGTATGGTCTGAT
>CAIZNF010000018.1 GCA_903934275.1 uncultured Nitrosomonadales bacterium | reverse complement strand
GCTTTGATCTTGATTGTCTCACCAGTGCGGGGGTTGCGACCATTGCGCGCAGCGCGCTTACCAACTTTAAATGTGCCAAAACCTATCAGGCTTACTGTGTCACCTTTCTTCAACGCTTTTTTGATGGACTCTATAGTCGCATCCAGCGCACGAGCTGCCGCAGCTTTGGATATATCAGCAGATTTTGCAATTGCATCAACCAAGTCAGATTTATTCATATAAGTCTCCTTTGCGAGTAGTTAAAAAAGCAGGGTAAGCCCTGCAACGGCTTTATATCAAGGCTATGCAGCTTTGGTCAAGCAATTACGATAATATTTTTATTTGCGCCGCAACAAACAAACTGTTACAAAAAATTTTTACGGGCCTATACGCATTCAGGGTTAGCCAAAATGCAGTGCTCAACAGTGACTGTAGATTGTTCCGCACACCATGTCAGGTCGCCTCGACTAGCCCAGGACGGGCATAGCCCGACCTACATTTGATTTTAGTGTTTGGTTATTACCGGCGCTTTCTGGACAACCTCCGCTGTCGGCAAACTGGCCAACACGGCGGTCTCAGGGGCTTCCGGCAATGGCTCCGGTTTGCGCTCCAAAGCCAGTTCCAGCACCTGATCTATCCATTTAACCGGATGGATATCCAGTTTGTTTTTAATGTTGTCGGGAATTTCCGCCAGATCTTTGGTGTTTTCTTCCGGTATCAAAACCACCTTGATACCTCCGCGTTGCGCCGCCAGCAGCTTCTCCTTCAAGCCACCAATCGGCAAGACCTCTCCGCGCAAAGTAATTTCACCGGTCATCGCCACATCTGCGCGTACCGGAATACCCGTCAGCGCTGAAACCATCGCCGTACACATGCCTATCCCGGCACTCGGGCCATCCTTGGGGATCGCACCCTCCGGCAAGTGAATATGCAAATCGTTTTTTTGATAAAACTCGGTATCAATCCCCAATCGCTTGGCGCGGCTACGCACCACGCTCAACGCGGCCTGGATGGATTCCTGCATCACTTCGCCCAGCTTGCCGGTAGTGGTGGTTTTGCCTTTGCCGGGCAACACGGCTGTTTCGATAGTCAGCAATTCACCTCCAACTTCGGTCCACGCCAAACCGGTGACTTGCCCGACTTGATTGTTTTTTTCGGCAATACCGTACGAATAGCGGCGCACACCGAGATATTTATCCAGGTTACGCGCGTTGATCATAATTTTTTTATCACGTTCTTTTAGCGAAAGTGCTTTCACCACCTTGCGGCAAATTTTGGAAATTTCCCTTTCCAAACCGCGCACTCCCGCCTCTCGCACGTAATAGCGCACGATGTCGCGCAATGCGCTTTCGGAGATATTGATCTCTTCCGGCTTTAGGCCATTATTCTTGATCGCCTTGGGCATCAGATAGCGCGTGGCAATATTAATCTTTTCATCTTCCATATAGCTGGATACGTGAATAACCTCCATGCGATCCAGTAGCGCGTCCGGGATATTCAACGTATTGGCCGTCGCCACGAACATCACGTCGGAAAGATCATATTCCACTTCAACATAATGATCGACAAACGTGCTGTTCTGTTCGGGGTCTAGCACTTCCAGCAGCGCGGAAGACGGATCGCCGCGCATATCCGTGCCCATCTTGTCCACTTCATCGAGCAGAAACAACGGATTTTTTACCGCGACCTTGCTCATGTTCTGCAATATCTTACCCGGCATGGAGCCAATATAAGTGCGGCGATGGCCGCGAATCTCGGACTCATCGCGCACCCCGCCCAGCGACATGCGCACAAATTTGCGGTTGGTGGCACGCGCGATAGACTGCCCCAGCGAAGTTTTACCCACGCCCGGCGGGCCTACCAAGCAAAGGATTGGCCCTTTCAATTTGTTCACCCGCTGCTGCACTGCCAGATATTCAAGGATGCGTTCCTTGACTTTATCCAGGCCGTAATGATCTTCTTCCAGCACGACTTCGGCCTTTCTCAAATCGGCACTGATTTTGGTCTTTTTCTTCCACGGCAAGCCGATAAGCACATCAATATAATTGCGCACCACAGTCGCCTCTGCGGACATCGGCGACATCAGGCGCAACTTTTTGAGCTCCGCGTCAGCCTTGGTGCGCGCCTCTTTCGGCATGTGGGCATCTTTTATTTTCTTATCCAGCTCATCGAAGTCGGTGCCCTCTTCGCCTTCGCCCAATTCCTTCTGGATCGCCTTGACCTGCTCATTCAAGTAATACTCGCGCTGGCTTTTCTCCATCTGGCGCTTCACTCGACCGCGTATACGTTTTTCGACTTGCAGGATATCAATTTCGGCTTCCAGCAAGCCGAGCAGATGTTCGAGCCGTTTGCGCACACCAAAAACCTCCAGCACCTCTTGCTTTTGCTCCAACTTGAGCGGCAGATGTGCCGCGATGGTATCAACCAGACGGCCAGCATCATCAATACTAGCCAGCGAAGTCAAAATTTCTGGGGGAATTTTCTTATTGAGCTTTACGTACTGGTCGAACTGGGCAATCAGTGCGCGACGC
>CAIZNF010000017.1 GCA_903934275.1 uncultured Nitrosomonadales bacterium | reverse complement strand
GATAGGTTGCTCATTCTTACGAGCGGTTGAAACGTAACTGCGAACGGTACAAAAGACTTTGGAACCATCATCGCTACGGAATCCGCCAGACACTTTTTGTTGTAGCTTAACCATTCGAATGTCTCGCTCGGCCTGATTGTTGGAATGAGCAGTCAACTACACCTGAATGGGACGATGAAGCCCAAACTTTTCAAGTCACGCATTGCTTCCACCCTCTATATGGGAAGCGATTTGCGATCGTAACGTGCCACCACAACTGGGGGGAGGCTCGCGTATTTTATCATAATGAGGCGGGAGAACTCTGTTCGCTGCCGTTGGCCTGGACCAGTTTGGTGCCAGGCGATTTATTTGTCCAGATAAGCGCTGGGCGAGCTGCTTTTCGGACTAGCGACTTACTGGAATTGTCTCGGTTAATCGGTGTAATGAGTCAGGGGAAATCGAATGAAAGCTGACCCGCTCCAACCCATCCATCCAAAGTGTAAAGGGTATTTTGCCGTCGTAGGCAGAAGAAATGTAAAGCTTATTTTGCCGCCAATTTACCCACCAACCATTGACAAAGATCATATAGATTCCATAATGAGAATATCGATCCAACGTGTGTGGTGCCTGCTTATGCCTGGATCGGGAGGCTTCAATGGACACGTCGACGCGATCCAGCAACAAAAGCGACTATCTTCACCAGTATGCGAGCCTGAATCATCATCCCGAATGGGTGCATGCCCCCCTATTCCTGACACACCCCTTCTTCGATCCACGCGATCTGGTACAGGTGAAATACGAAATGCTGCGTCAGGTCAACCGGGAAAAGCTATCGGTAACCACGGCAACAACGCTATTTGGTTTTTCGCGGGTGACTTTTTATCAGGCGGATCACCGTTTTGCTGTAGAAGGATTGACCGGGCTGCTGCCACACCCAAAAGGACCACGCCGGGCGTACAAATTCTCCGAAACTGTTTTGCAGAGGCTACTGCAAATTTTGCAAGACGAACCCACCTTGTTGGTGGAGGACTTACAACAACGTTTAGAGCAAGACATGGGGCTTTGCGTTCATCCGCGCAGTATCGAACGGGCGCTGACCCGAGCCCGAAAAAAAGTTTCTCAGTGGGCACCCCCATCCATGCGCCAATACGTTCCCCGGCAATTTTGCTCCAGGATTACGAGAATCTTCGTTGCCAGGCATTTCAGACCAGCAATCCATCGCTGGAGAGCATCATATTGGAAAAACAAGGAATGGCAGCCTGGATGCAGTTCATACCAGATCACGCGCCGGTCTTCTCAGAACAAAGCCTGCCACTTTCGCCTGATCTGATTCGGGTGCTGACCAATCTGGTGATTGGCAGCCATCGGGAGGCACAAAATGAATAATCTCACCAGTTCGAATGGTATCCAAACCAAGGTGACCGCAATACACCTGGCGCGGGATGCCTTTTTGTATGTGCGCCAGTCTACTTTACATCAGGTTTTGCAAAACACTGAGAGTACTCAGCGCCAGTATGCTCTCCAGCAGCAAGCGATTGCATTGGGATGGCCCAGCGAGCGCGTACACACGATTGATTGTGATTTAGGTCATTCGGGCGCATCCAGTGCCGACCGGGTCGGGTTCCAACAACTGGTCAGTGAAGTCAGTTTAGGGCATGCCGGGGCAGTCTTGGGGCTGGAAGTTTCCCGACTGGCACGCAACTCGGCAGATTGGCAGCGCCTGTTAGAATTATGCGCTCTGACCGATACGCTCATCCTGGATGAAGATGGGCTCTATGACTGCAACGATTTCAACGATCGCCTTCTGCTGGGATTAAAAGGAACCCTGAGTGAAGCGGAACTGCATTTCTTGCGTGCTCGCATGCGGGGTGGCCTGCTCAATAAAGCCCGGCGAGGAGAACTGGCCTGTTCTCTACCAGTTGGGCTGAGGTATGATGAACGCAAGCAGATCCGTCTGGATCCTGACCAGCAAGTTCAGCAAGCCCTCCGATTGCTCTTCGATACGTTTCAGCGTCTTGGTACTGGACATGGCATCGTCGTCCATTTTCGTCAGGCTGGTTTATTGTTTCCACGATGCATTCGGAGTGGAACGCACAAAGGCGAAGTTGTTTGGGGCGAACTGACCCTGAACCACGTCCTACGGGTACTACACAATCCGCGTTATGCAGGTGCTTTCTGTTTTGGACGTACACGTACGCGCACCTGGCCGGATGGCAGTCATCATATCCGGCGATTGGCACAGGAAGAATGGTTGTGCCTGATCCCCAATTTACATGTTGGATACATTCCTTGGGAAATGTTTCAAGACAATCAACGCCGGTTACTGGAATGTTCTCAGGCGCATGGCAAAGATCGCCGTCAAAGCCCACCCCGTGAAGGATCGGCGCTGCTGCAAGGGCTGGTAGTGTGTGGTGTTTGCGGGCGAAGAATGACAGTAAGGTATCACCAACGCCAGGGAAACCTGTTTCCCGACTATGTCTGTCAACGGGAGTATGTCGATCGGGCCGCGCCGCGCTGCCAGCAACTACCTGGACATGCTGTGGATGCCGCTATAACTCAATTACTGCTGCAAAAGATGACGAGCCTGGAATTGTCGGTGTCCATTGCAGTTCAGGAAGAAATGGCGGCGCGTGATGTAGATGCAAATGCTTTGCGTGCCAAACAAGTGGCTCGCGCGCAGTACGACGCAGATCTGGCTGGACAACGTTACCGGCGGGTGGATCCTAATAACCGCCTGGTGGCCAGCTCATTGGAGGCTGAATGGAATGCGGCCCTGCGTGCGCTTCAAGATGCCCAACAAGAGGCAGAACGCCAACTTCAAAAAGGTCAGCTACAAATGGATGATGCCGTACGTGCTGAGATCTTGGCCTTATCCAGTGATTTTCCATCAGTATGGAATGATCCACATACCACGCAGCATGACCGTAAACGGTTGGTCCGTTTCTTGATTGAAGACGTCACCATAACTAAAGCGCAGGGCGTGACCATCCAGGTACGTTTTCGGGGTGGCGCCACCCAAACACTCACCCTTTCTGCGCCCCAACGGAGTTGGGAAATCTGGGAAACTTCCCAGGAAGTGGTGGCAATGGTCGATGCTTTGTTGAACGAGTACACCGACCAACAGATAGCGGAAATTCTCAATGAGCGTGGCATACATCCAGGCAAAGGTGGCATTTTCCGGGGTCGCTTGGTTGGCAATATTCGTCGCCAATATGACTTAAAAAACCGTTTCGAACGGCTGCGCGCAAGGGGGTTACTGACGACTCAGGAGATCGCAGAAAGACTGGAAATTACCTGGGTTACTGTGCGTAAATGGCGTCAAGCCGGACTATTGCGTGGGTATGCTTATGATGACAGAAATGAATATCTGTATGAACCACCCGCTGAAAATGCTCCGACTAAATCCATGGGCCAAAAACTGTCCAAACGCTGCCGATTTCCCCAGGCAGAGATTGGATCTCTATGT
>CAIZNF010000016.1 GCA_903934275.1 uncultured Nitrosomonadales bacterium | reverse complement strand
CTTGTTGCTTCGCGTGGCTAATCTGCGAAGTCACCTTTTGTTTTAAAGTATCAATCTCATTCTTTAAACTCTGCGCCTCCTTGGTCATTTTTGCCGCATTTGTATTTTTGCCAGTCTTGGAAATATCACTAATCAGAGCATTTCTTCTATCGGTAAGTGAAGTTATGTTCTTTTTGGTCTTCTCTATATCATCCAAACTCGCTTTCACCCCCCCATAAGCATCAGTCAATGATGACAATGCAGATATTGTGTCCGTCACATTCGTTACGCTTATTTCTGAAGCAACTTTTACCGATTTGGTATTCAAAGCTATCTGTTTAGCTTCATCAGCGGATTTGCCCGCCGCTTTTGCCGACTCGTTAGCATTAAGCGCTTGAACATTGGCTTCGTTTGCATTTGTCGTAGCCGTGGTCAGAGAGATGTTTACAGCGGTGACAACGGTTGTTGATGCGTTAAATGCGGATGTCGCGACTCGGACTGCCGCATCTGCGACCTGAAGTGCCGCAGATGTCCTGGCAGCATCCGCCGCTTTTTTTGCATCCGCCAATATTTTTGCATCCGCCGCTGCCTTGGCATCCGCCGCCGCCTTGGCGGCCTCTGCGGCGGCCTTTGCTTGAGCGGCCGCTGCCGCCTCTTGTTGTGCCTTCAGGGCATCCGCTGCTGCCTTGTCTGCTGCTGCTTTGGCATCCGCTGCCGCTTTATCCGCCGCCGCTTTGTCAGCTGCGGCTTTTGCATCCGCCGCAGCCTTAGCTGCATCTGCTGCATCCTGTGCTGCCTTCGCTGCCGCTGCGGCCTGTGCTGCTGCTGCATCCGCTGCCGCCTGTGCCGCCGCTGCCGCCTGAGCTGCTGCCTGAGCTGCTGCCGCAACTGCCGCTGCTTGTGCGGCTGCTGCTGCATCCGCTGCTGCCTGTGCCGCCGCCGCGCCGGGCGTGAGCACCGTCACCGATTGAGCGCTGGCAACTCTTAGGGTCGGGTAAGAAGTGCCCTCTACAATTTGCCAAGTGTTGGTGAAGTCCCAGCCGCTGAAATTGGCTTGCTGTTTCATTTGGGCGGTGGACAAACCCGTGCCGAGATTCCATCCGTAGTAATCGACTTGTCCAACAGTTGCTGTGTCCCAGTAACTGTTAGTCAAACTACCAACATATGCTCCGCAATCCCAGCCAACACATTTATAGGCTACGAGGCCACCGCCCGGCCACGACACTCTGCCAGTAGCGTAGCTATTTGTAATTATACTGTTTCCGGTAATAACGCCGACCAGAGAACCTAATGCTGTATACCCTCCCGCAGTCCCGGTAACGCTTCCGGTGGCATAGCTGTTTGAAATAGTGCCGGCATTTATACCTACGAGTCCGCCGCTATCCCGAAGGGCTGATACATTTGCAGTTGAATAGCTACGGGTAATCGTACCACTATTGCTTGCAAGCAGGCCTCCCGCAGACCATCCTCCGTAAATGCTGCCAGTTGTATAGCTATCAGTAATTGTTCCCGTATTGCCAGCGGCCAGCACACCCGTGCCATTTTGGCCTGTCACATTAGCGTTAATTAGACCAAGATTTTTAATCCATCCAGAATTACCCACGAACATGCCAACGCTAACTGTGGCTGGCCTATTTATGTATAAACCAGAAATTACTTGGAATCCACCATCGATAACACCGCTGAAATTAGTTGCACTGCCTATAGGAGCAAATCCCGCCCCGTTATTCCACCCAACAGTAGAGCTGGCATCAACATTCTTTCCCAGCGCATAGTTGCCGGAAAGATTCGTATTCATCGCCTGCAACTGATTCACATCATTCACCAGCATGTAGGCAGTCAGCGCACTGCCCCCATTGAGCGTGACGAAACCGCTATATGGATTCCCGTTTGCATCCGATTTTGTCCCCGCATTTGTGTAAGAAGTCGGGTTGTAATAAATCCCCACCGCCGCCCCGTTATCCACGGTGATATGCCCGCTGCCGCCGAAAGCCACCGTGCCTGTGCCCGCGCCCAGACTATCCGCGCGCAGCTTGACGCTGCCGCCCCCGGCCGCATTTATAGCGGCGTTGACGTTGATATTCCGGTGCGCTGTCAATGTCAGTTTGTTGGTGTTATTCCACGTCACCGCATTGTTTACGAAAATATCTCCATTACCGCTGCCGGTCGCCAGTGTTTGAATCTCGATGTTGCTCGCAGCAAGATAGGTTGCAAGCGCCGCGCCGGTGATATCACCTCCGCTCGCCGCAATTACGTAATCGGTTGGGTCGATCAACCAGTGTCCAGTTTTGCCGAACGGTGCTGCGGTGGTGATTTTTGTGTTCGGATCAATCGTGACATGCGCACCCGAGGTGTCGATATAGCCGCCATCGCCGCCATTGGGGGCGCTGGCATCCAGCGTACCCGCCACGCTCAAACTGCCTGTCCCCGCATTCAAAATAATCGTGCCGTTATGCGTGCCGACCGTGGTCGCCTCGATACTGCCGCTCTGGTTAATCACGCCATGAACCACATTTTCCGCCGCCTTGGCGGTGAGCAGCACATAGCCGCCCTGCGCTTCAATCCGCCCGGCATTTTCCACAAACGAGGTCAGTTGCTTTCCTTCAATATCGAAAGCGGTTTGCGCAACTTCATCATTCACCAGAAAGGTGATGAGCTGGTCGCCGGTAAAATCCAGCGTGAAGCCGTTGGCGGAGGCCAGCATGATTTTGCCGAGCCTGGCGGCAATCACGCCACGGTTTGCCACGGAGGGCGCGACGAAGGCGGCGATGCCGGTGTCGGCGATGCGGATGTTGCCTTCGTTGATAACGGCGGCTCCGGGGTTGCCGGGGATGTTGAAGTTGTTGCGCCCGGCGAGGAAGTCTTCGTTGCGGATGTTGTGGGTGGAAGCCACCAGACCCGCCACGTCGATCTGGGCGTTTTTGCCGAAGAAGATGCCGTTGGGGTTGACCAGAAACACCTGACCGTTGGCGGTCAACCGTCCGAGAATCTGCGACGGGTCGCCGCCGACAACACGGCTGAGGTTTACGGAACTGGCCGAGGGCTGATAAAACTGGGTGTGTTCGCCAGTGCCAATGCTGAAACTGCGCCAGTCGATAATGGCCTTGTCGGTCGTTTGGGTGATGCCGACCTTGGTGGCGGTTTCCTGAATGATGGTGGCACTTCCGGCGACGACTTGACCGCCTTGGGGGTTTGCGTAGGCATTGCGGGTGGGTAATGTGGTCAAGCCGATGGCGGCGAGGGCGAGAATGAGGCTGGTTGCCCTAAACGTCGGGTTGAAACCCGACCTACCAAAACCATCTCGTAGGTGCGAATTCATTCGCACATCGTTGTGTTGATTGTGTGCGAATGAATTCGCACCTACATTTTGGTTAATAGCGGTCGATTTTTTCATGGTCAGAACCTCACGGAAAGGCTGGCGAAGATGCGGGCGTTTTCATTGCCCTTGTTGGCGACGATGCGGGTCAGGGGCTTGGCTGCCTCAATCGAGCCGCTCAGGTATTGCCCCAGACCGAAGCGCACCCCGAAGCCTGCGGAGGTCAGGCTTTTGGTCTTGGGATCGGTGGCGCTGAGCGGCGTTTCGTTGGTGGTCGTGCCGCCGTCATAAAAGCCGTAGAACTGCGCGTATTTGATGGGCGTGCCTCCCGTGTCCGGCGTGAAGCGCAGTTCCAGACTGGCGGCGAGGCAGCTATCGCCGGTGATTTCCGAGGAATCGTAAGCGCGCCCGAATTGCTGGCCGCCGATGCCGCACTCTTCCGAGGATAGTAGCCCGGCATTGGAATGTTGCCCCATCAGCGCGGCATTGACGGAGAATTTGCTGAGTGATGGCGAGAAGTAGCCAAGCTCTTGCTTGCGCGAGAGGTTGACGGTCAGTTTCTGGTAGTCCGGCTTGCCGTCGGCGCGGGACTTGAGCGGGTTGCTATAGTCGGATGCGCCCAAGCCACGGATGCCGAAACTGTATTCGAACAATGCCTGGTTGATGCCTTCGGAGGAATCCGCCTTGTCGTAATTCAAGCCGAGCCGGACAGAGCGGATTTTATCTTGCGAGGTCAACGCGCCCAGCGATTTGCTCCCCGTATCCTTCGGCTCGTATTTGGCATGAGCGGTAAGGTTTTCCTGGCGGGTGCGAATAAAGGGGTGCGACAGTTTCAGCGTCCCTGTTTTGCTGTCGCTTTTGTTTTCGAGCAACCGCAGGGCAGCGGTGCCGGGCTTGGATATTTTCGGCCCAACCTAGGGTGAGAGCGGTGCCTTCGTTGCCCAACACCTCTGTATGGTTGAGCGCAATGTATTGCAGCTCGCTCCCCTGTTCGACCGTGGCATAGTTCAGGGTCGTCTGGCTGGCGCGGCCGCCAAGGCCGTTGACGGCGAGGTTGGCGTTGATTTGATTGGTGCCGACCGCATCCGTGCCACGGTTGTCGAGACTGGCACCACCTTCTAATTTTGTCGCAGGCTCTACTTTCAGGATCAGGGTTGAAGCGGCGGGCGTTTTCTCCGACTGCTTCATGGTGGAAGTGACCTTGATCGCGAAGCGGTCGTTGGCCAGCAGCAGATAGCGTTCCAGAATATCGGCTTTGAATGGTCGTTCCGCCTTGATTTGCTCGATGGCGTAAGACAGGAATTCTTGCTGCTCCGCGCTTGCGCCTTCGACAATCACCTCGTCGATGAAACCTTCGATCACGTCAATGCGCACCAGCCCCTCGGCCTGAATGCGCTGTTCCGGGATAATCGCTTTGGAAAGACCGAAGCCCGCATTGCCGTATTTGGCGGTGATGGCATCGCGCAAGTTGTAGATGTCCAGCAGGGTGACTTCCTTGCCGACCAGTTGCGCATACAGCGGTGCCAGTTCTTCGACAGAGAACGCGGTATTGCCCTTGAGGGTGAGTTCCTTGAGTGTAAAACGCAGCGCTTCAGCTTGCGCGGGCGGGAGTTTTTCATCAATCGGAAAAACCAGGGGTTGCAGGGTAGACTTTGGCTCCGGCAGCTTCTCGTGGCGTTTTTCGAGCCGACTCGCGTCCTCTTCAGCCGCGACAAACAACGGCACGATAAGGCCGAAAGCGAGTAGCAGCATCTGCTTGGTTTTATTCATTAGACCCTTCCCTTTTTGGTGCAGAGTGCGATAAAACCGTAATGCAGCTATGGTTAAAAACTTGCCGGAATCTATGCCCTTACCATCACGACACAAGCCAAATGTTATTAGCATTGCCAGCAAAGTGCCCGGCATTATGGCTACCGGCTATTATTAATGCAATAGCTTTTGCCGTTACGGCTATATAGCCGAGGGCTATACAATCCCGCCATGATGGAACAACGCATCAAGGAAACACGCAATGTACTGGGATGGAGCCAGGCGGATTTGGCACGGCGCATGTTTGTTTCTCAGCCCTCGGTGGCAGCTTGGGAGTCGGGGCGCAAGGCACCGCATACGAAAAACTTGATGCGACTGGCCATGTTGCTGGGGGTGAGTTTCGAATGGCTTTCCACCGGGCGCGGCGAAATGCACCCTTCCACCACGCTCGCCGCACGGGAAGCCGCCATCGACGAGTGGATGCGACCGGAAGAGCGCCGTTTATTGAACACTTTCTCCGATCTCAAACCCAAGCAACGAGCGGCGTTGCTTGGGTTTCTGGAAACTTTGGTTTGATTCGAGACGCGCTAGCAGACCGGGGAAGCGCAGACTAATTCGATTTTGTCGTTCCCGCGAAAGCGGGAATCGGTTAATCCTCCCTCCGGGTTAATTCGCCTCCAGGTGGCCTGTGAAACTTCTCACCCGCCCACTGCTCTTGTGGGAGCGGTGACTTTTTTCAAAGTTAATTTATGTTGTTTCGCGTCAAATTAAAAGCACATTTTCGTAGGACGGGCTATTGTCTCTTTGAAAATGGAATAACTTAACTCCACATCTTTTCTGCATGAAAAATCTTATGGGAACCTCTATAAATCCAAACCCCGTCACGATACTACGTTGCTCATAAGAAATTACTCCTAACATATCAACCTAGAAAAAGCAGTTGTCCGCAGATTACACAGATTTTCGCCGATTAAACAACAAGCAATACT
>CAIZNF010000015.1 GCA_903934275.1 uncultured Nitrosomonadales bacterium | reverse complement strand
CGATGAGCTGTGCGCGCATTTGTTCGACGCGCCACGCCTCATCGGGCAGCATATCTTGGATGTATTCGGGGAGTAACCAGTTTGGCATCAAGGCACCTCTAAAAATCCAGATTTCATCCCAACTGCTTCATTGCGTAAAAAATTTCTTGCTTGCATATAACCCATGTGCGGCGCGACAAAATTTTTTCTGCGCCTTGCATTTGGGCGAATTCTGAATTTTTAGAAGCGCCCGTCATTAACTGCCCCGTAGGGCGGGCTGCACCCGCCGCCAAAAATATGCAGTGCAAAGCCCGACCTACAAACCATGACACTACGGCAATAATCATTTGACCAGATACAGCAGCAGCAATCCGGATAGCATCGAGGTGATGCCAATAAAGCGTAGTTGCTCATCCGTCAACGAAACCATTTTGCTGAATGTTTCGCGCCACAATTTTGGAAACAAAAACGGCAGCAAACCTTCAATCACCAGCATCATCGCCAACCCGAGCAGCCAGTAACTCAGCACTACCTGCCGCCTTTACCCGAGCTTTTCAAATACTTGAAGAAAGCCGAACTCGGATCCAGCACCATCACGTCGGTTTTGTTTTTAAAGCTTTGCTTGTAGGCTTCCAGGCTGCGATAGAACGAGTAAAATTCCGGGTTGTGGCCGAATGCTGCCGCGTACAAAGCGGAAGCCTTGGCATCACCCTCGCCCTTGGTTTTCTGTGCCGCACGGTATGCTTCGGCAAGGGTCACCTCGCGCTGCCTGTCGGCATCGGCCTTGATCTTTTCGCCTTCAGCCGCGCCTGAAGCACGCAATTCATTCGCCACGCGCTTGCGTTCGGCATCCATGCGGCGATATACCGACTCGCTGATTTCCAGAGGGAAATCGACGCGTTTCAGACGTACGTCAAGCACTTGCACGCCGATTTTGCGCGCGTCGGCATCGGTTTTTTCGCGCAGCACCGTCATTATTTTTTCGCGTTCACCGGACACCACCTCGTGGATGGTGCGCTTGCCGAATTCCTCGCGCATGCTGGAATTCACCGTTTGCATCAAACGTGTTCTGGCCCGCACCTCATCGCCACCGACGCTGACGTAATATTGCTTCACGTCAACAATGCGCCACTTGATGAAGGAGTCCACCATCACGTTTTTCTTTTCCGCAGTGATGAAGCGCTCCGGCTCTCCGGTGTCCAGCGTCAGGATACGCGAATCAAAATAGCGCACGTTTTGCAATAACGGCACCTTGAAATACAGGCCCGGATCGGCTTTTACGCCCACCATTTCGCCCAGCTGAAATACAATCGCAGTCTGGCGTTGATCTACCACGAACATGCTCATGCTCAATAGAACCAGCACGCCGACCGCGCCAATCAATATGTTGCTGACAGTCTTGTTCATGGGCGTGCCTCCCTGTTGCGGCTCAGCAAAGAATCTCTTGCGCGCTGTGCTGCTGTGTTATCGCTCGATTGCGAAGTAGTGACCGGGGCAGGGGTGGGAGCAGCAGCCGATGCCTCCGTGGCCGCACCGGCGGCGCGCGTGCTTTCCATCAGCTTGTCCAGCGGCAAATACAACAAGCTGTTGCCATTTTTCTGGTCGACCATTACTTTGCTGATGTTGCCCATCACTTGCTGCATCATGTCTATGTACATGCGTTCTCGCGTGACACCAGGCGCTTTTTCATACTCCACCAGAATCTGTTTGAAGCGGCTGGCATCGCCTTCGGCATTGGCGATCACGCTTTGCTTGTAACCTTCCGACTCCTGAATCAGGCGTGCCGCAGTACCTTTTGCGCGCGGCACTACGTCATTGGCGTAGGCCTGGCCTTCGTTCTTTTGCCGCTCGCGATCCTGTCCGGCTTTTACCGCATCGTCGAAGGCGGCCTGAACTTGTTCGGGCGGTTGTGCGTTTTGCATAGTCAGCTTACTGATCAGGATGCCCGACTTGTAGCGATCCAGAATTTCCTGCATCAGTTTGGTTGCTGCCGCCGCCACTTGCTCGCGACCTTCATAGAGCACATAGTCCATCTTGTTTTTCCCAACCACTTCGCGAATGGCGGTTTCCGCCGCTTGGCGCACATTTTCGTCGGGCATGCGGTTATTGAACAAATAGTCTGCAGGATCGCTCAGGAAGTACTGCACCGCAAACTGGATGTCGATGATGTTTTCGTCATCGGTCAGCATCAGCGACTCTTTCAGCATTTTATTTTTGACATTGTCGCGATAGCCGACTTCAACAGTCCTGACCTGGCTCAGGTTGACAATTTCCACGGTTTCAACCGGAAACGGCAGGTGCCAACGCGGGCCTGGTTCAGTAATTTCAACCTTCTTGCCAAAACGTAATACCACGCCGCGCTGGCTTGCATCCACGATATAGAAGCCGCTGCCCAGCCAGATCAATGCGGCTATTCCGGCGATTAAACCCAAACCACCGCCGAAACCTTTCATCGGCAGGCCGCCGCCGGGTTGTTCGGGGCCACCATTGCCAGAGCCACTCTTGCCGCCCATCAGGGCTGCCACTTTCGCATTTAGCTTACGCAGCAATTCTTCCAGATCAGGCGGGCCACCGTTGCCTTTGTTTCCCCATTGAGGGTCATTCATTCCCATTAACTCATCCTCATCTAATAGTAACCGTAGGGTGGGCAGTGCCCACCATGTCTACATTTGGTTCCGGCCCGTCCGGCTCAGGTTTGTTCTATTGCCGCATGTGCCCGATGCGCGGTTTGGGCTTCGGCTAACGCCAGTTGCAAGCCATCTAGCCCCGTACCGCTTTGGGCACTCAGAAAAACGCGGGCAATTCTACCATAGTCGTCGCACTGTACGCTGGGCGGCACATCCTGCAGGTCGATTTTATTGAATATCAGAACCTGCGGAATATCCGCCGCGCCGATCTCCGCCAGCACCTTGTTTACTTCGGCAATCTGGTCGTCGCGAATGGCATTGTTGGCATCCACCACATGCAGCAACAGATCGGCCTGTAGCGTTTCCTCCAGCGTGCTGCGAAACGCCGCGATCAGGGAGTGAGGCAAATGGCGGATGAATCCGACGGTGTCCGACACCACGATCTCGCCCTGCCCTTCGGTGAACATGCGGCGCGAAGTGGTGTCCAGCGTGGCGAACAACTGGTCGGCCACATACACATCGGCGCGGGTCAGTTTATTGAACAGCGTGGACTTGCCCGCATTGGTGTAACCGACGATGGACACCGACAGCACGTCGGCACGATTGCGCGCGCGGCGCTGCACCACACGCTGCTTCTTGAGTTTTTCCAGGCGGTCTTTCAGCATGTGGACACGTTTGTCCAATTTGCGCCGATCCAGTTCCAGCTTGGTTTCGCCGGGGCCGCGCGCGCCCACGGCATGTTTTTGTTGCCCCATGTCCTGATTCATGCCGACCAGGTGCGTGGCGAGATACTTGAGCTGCGCCAATTCGACTTGAAATTTGCCTTCATGGCTCTGCGCGCGCTGCGCAAAAATATCCAGGATTAGCATGGTACGGTCGATCACGCGGGTGTTCAGCTTGGCGGTCAGGTTGCGCATTTGCGCGGGAGAAAGGTCGTGGTTGAAAATAACCAGCGGAGCTTCCAACTGCTCCACGATTTCGGCAATTTGCTGAACTTTGCCGCTGCCCGCGAACAACGCCGCATCGGGGCGCTGGCGCTTGGCTTCGATGACAGCCAGCGTGCGCACTCCTGCGGTCTCGGCCAACTGGCGCAACTCTGCTAGGCTCTCGCTGTGGTCGCTTGTGCCGAAGTCGATGCTGACCAGAACTGCGGCCTCTGTTCCGGTGGATGTTTGCTGCATCAGTCGGCAGGCGCGTCGTCGTAAGGAATGCTTATTGCGCGTGCCGGAACGATAGTGGAAATGGCGTGTTTATAAACCATTTGTGTGATGGTGTTTTTCAGCAACACCACGTATTGATCAAAAGATTCGACCTGGCCTTGCAGCTTGATGCCGTTCACCAGATAAATTGCGACCTGCACATGCTCCTTGCGCAGCGTATTGAGAAATGGATCTTGCAGCTGTTGTCCTTTTACACTCATGTTATTGCTCTTATCAGTTAGGAACGGAACGGCACTTTACTGGATTCTGGCGTGGCTGTGAATATATTTGCGTGGAAGTTAAAAAAATGTACCACTCCACAGGGTGTTCATCGG
>CAIZNF010000014.1 GCA_903934275.1 uncultured Nitrosomonadales bacterium | reverse complement strand
TGACCGCGCGCATGCAGCGCGCGCAAAAACCAACGCTCTAATGCGCAGCCCAATATCCCAACAAGCGCTGGCGCGACAAGTGCTCCAACCCAAAATCCCAAGTGCTTCTCTAGTGCATAGCCGACATAGGCACCAAGCATATAAATACTCGCATGTGCGAAATTCATGATACCCATCAAGCTAAAGATGAGAGTCAGCCCGGAAGCCAACATGAATAGCAGGAATCCGTAGGTCAAACCATTTAGCAGGGACGAAGCTAGTACTTCCATTTCTGGCTCGCCAGATGATGCTTGGGGAATGGCTGGATTTCAGCGGGCTGGACGCTGCATCTGGCATGCCATGATCGGCTCCGTCGCGCTGGCGGGGATCATTGCGTCGGTACGGAATCCGTAGGCCAGCCCCTCCACACCATATTTCACTTTCTTGCCGTCCTGCGCTTCAAATGTCTGGATGAACATTGGGGCGAGCAGTTGATGGTCGGCGGCGCGCATCTGCACCTCGCCGAATGTACCCGCAGTCTTCAACCCCTCGAGTGCGAAGGCAACGCCCTTGGGCTCAATCGTGCCCGCCTTCTTTACGGCTTCTCCCAGCAGATTAACCATCTCAATGACGCCAGTGTGAAAGATCTCGCTCTTTGGATACTTGGATTTGAAGTTGTCGTAGATGGATTTCGCGCGCTGCGACATGGCGTTGGTCTCCCATGTCGTAACTAGGCGCAGGCTATCGACTCCTGCAGTCCCCACGGCGGTGGGTGCGCCCAAAGCATTGCCATAGTAGGTGTAAAACTTGACTTTCAAACCAATGTCCTTGGCGGCCTTGATGAGAAGTACCAGATCTTGGCCGAAATTCCCTGTGATTACCGTATCTGCTCCTGATGCTTTGATCTTGGCAACATAGGGTGAAAAGTCCTTGGTGCTGCCAATAGGGTGGCGCTCCTCACCGGCGATAACGACATCAGGTCGCATCGCGCCGAGGTAGCTTTTGGCTGAGGCCTCAACCTGCTGACCAAAGCTGTAGTCCTGGTTGATAAGGTAGACCTTTTTAACGGACTTGTCGTGCGCTATATGAGATGTCAGAGCGAACATACGCATACGAACATGTGGATCAAACCGGAAATGCCAGAATGAGCATTGCGCCTCCGTAAAGGCGGGATCGATCGCCTGATGGTTGAGATACAACACTTCTTGCCCGGGGTTACGCGCGTTGTAGCTGTTGATGGTCTCGATCAACCCCGAAACGATGGCGGAACTCCCGCCGCCGACAAAATAGCGGATGCCACGATCTGTGGCTTGGCGAAATATGTTCATGGCCTCTTGAGCTTTTCCCTTGGCGTCATATGGGACCACCTCGAACTTGAGGTCCTTACTGCGGGCGTTGAATTCATCCACGGCCGCCTGTAGCGTACGCAAGTTCGTATCGCCTTGACTTTGGAATGGGCCGGACAGCGGCTCAACATCGGCGAGGCGCACGATTTGCTGCGCCATGGAGCCAGTACTCAACGTGAGCACGATGGTGGCGCAGATGGGTGCCCCAAGTCTGGCCAACAAGTTCTTGGTAAATAAGTGCGAATTAGTCATGAATGTTGTCTCCTGATTGTGGAATTTAAGACAGGAGGCGCCCCGCAGACACCTCAAAACTCATGAATATTACATATTTTTGTTTTACGGGTCAACAAATGTTTTACTCACAAGTAAAGTATTGTCGGAAATTGAATTTCCGCGTCGGAACAGCAGATCTGATCGACATCAACAGCGTGCCGACAAGTCATATGCATTCGCATTTCACTGGTGTCAGCGCTTTGAGACCCACGTATTTATAGAAACATGCACTTCTATTTTTATTTACTGCGCGCTAAAAATACTATTGATAAATAAAACTTGATGTGGCATAGTTGCGTTCCCAACTTCGAGGGTTCCAACCATGCGTATTGCTTCTTCACTTCGTTTCTTCCCGCCAACACTGATCGCTCTGGCCGCGCACGCCGCCCTTGCTCAGTCAGCATCAACCGCAGCCAACGCAAATGCGGATGCTGAGGTGGGAGAGTTAAAGTCTGTCGTCGTTACGGCGCAACGGCGCAACGAGCGCATTCAGGATGTGCCTATAACTATGTCCGCCTTCACCGGAGACACGCTAAAGCAACTCGGAGCTATCAAGCTCGAAGATGTGGCCGACTCGGTCTCCAATGTCTCAATGTTCAAGATGGCATCTGGTCAGCCTACGTGGGTAATCCGAGGGGTCGGGCTTACCGATTTCAGCCCTAATAACACGCCGACCGCAGCCGTATATCAGGACGACGTTTACCTGACGTCAACTGCTATGAGTCAGCTTTCAATGTTTGACATTCAGCGCGTCGAGGTACTCAAAGGACCGCAAGGCGGCATCTATGGGCGTAACGCCAGCGGAGGCGCGGTCAAGGTCATGAGTGTCCGGCCCGAATTCGGTGTGGAAGAGAAGACTCTTTCGATGTCGGTCGATAGTTGGAAGCGTGCAACCGTCGGCGGCAGCTTGTCGACTACCTTAAAACCTGACACTCTGGCTACTCGGATTGCATTCAATGCAAGCAAAGGCATCGGCAGCGATGCTGGACCTAACCAATTGGTCAACTATGGCCGCAATTACGGCTCCCCTGACAGTACGGCAATACGCGTTTCAAACACATTGAAGTTGTCACCGGAGAATTCCCTCACGCTTATCGTGGATGCAGCAAGTGACAAAAGTGAAACGCCGCGCCTGACGGCCCTGGGTGTCTATTCGGTTCCGCCTCCTTTAAAGCAAGCAGTTTGCGGCCCGCTTTTGGCGGGGTTCGCTGACAATGTCAACTGCGCGTCATACGCACAATTAACGCAGATATTTGCTTCCGGAACAAGCGATCAAAGTCCATCCCGCGCCACACCGGGAGAGTGCTCATTGTCGGTTCCATTTGGTCAAGTTGATGTCAAGAGCACTGGTGCTACGCTGCATGGACAGTTCAGGGTTGGCGGGCTTGATCTAGTAAGCATAACCAACCTGCGAAATTTTGATTACGGTCGATCTCTCGATGGTGATGCCACAAAGGGCGAGTATGCACATCAGGTATCGATGACGAACTTCAGGGTTGGTTCACAAGAATTGCGATTGCAGCAAAACGAGGGTAACTTCAAGTGGGCAGGCGGCCTGAGTTATGCCAAGGACGATTTGCATGAGGATCGAGCGTTCCTGTTTCGCGACGCTATGTTTAAGGTTGGGAGTTTCGCCGCTTACGGTGTAAAAAGCGCGTCAGAACTAATCGCCAGCTTGCGCTATGACCAGCTTACCAATTCCAGTTCTGCGTTTGGTCAGTTTGACTGGGGTTTTGCGCCGCGTTGGACACTGGGTGGCTCGCTGCGTTACACCAACGAGACCAAAACTTACCGCAACGGTGGATTTGGATTCGATCAGCATACTGGACCGATTGCCACAGCCGTGCAGCCGATTGCCAACAACACCTTGCAGGCCGATTACCAACTTGATAGCCATTGGTCCGGAGGCGCAAATGTGCGTTGGCAGCCCGATCGCCAAACCACGGTTTATGGTTCACTGCAGCGTGGCTTCAAGGTTGGCGGGTTCTTTGGGGGCTTTCCACTCAACGGCACGGCGGCAATACTTCCTTACAAGGAAGAGACCAACGATGCATTTGAACTTGGCGTCAAGTGGACAGTACCCAACCGCCGGTTTGGTGTAAATGCGGCGATCTTCGAATACCACTACCAGGATGCGCAGGCTTTCACTACGGTGTACAGCAGTTTGCTCAACGGACCTGTCACACGATTGGACAATATCGGACGCGCAAAGCACCAGGGTGTTGAGATCGAGACCTTCTGGCGTCCGACCGATGTTTTGCGTATAGATGCTTCGGTTGGCTACCTTGACGCTAAATTTCTTGATGACAAGCCGTATTACACCAACGACGGGAAGGCGGCGAGCTACAAGGATCAACAGAGGATCTACGCTCCCAAGTGGAGTTGGACACTGCGCGGTCAGTACGACGTACCTCTTAGCAGTGGAGCCAACGTGCGCCTGAGCATGGGTATCAATGGTCGCACCGATGCAAGTCAAGGAGCGGGATCGCCAGTGGACGCCGTTCTTCTCGCATTGCCTGGCTACACACTTCTTAACGCCCGGGTAGCCTACGACTCGCCCAATGACCGCTGGCAGTTGGCGTTCTACGGCAAGAACCTGACAAACACCGCAGTCATCGTGTCTCCTTCTAGTGATGGCCTAAGCGGTTACGCACGCATGTACGGTGAGCCGCGCACCTTTGGCATTGAAGGGCGATATTCCTTCTAAGGTATTTGGTGGTACCCCTTGGATCTTTGAAGGGGATACCTGCCAAATTGACCCATTGCCTCGAATGAACTGAGGCAATGGGTATTTCGAGAGTTATTTCTGGAAACGTTTGTAAACCACGGCCAGAGTAACAAGCGCTTTGTAAAACACATTGAAAGTGAACCTGCTGTGACCCGCTTCATTGACGTACCTGCTATGACACGCCTGATCGAAGAGGTCGGCCTCACCCGAATCATCGGTGAACTATCCAATTGCATCGAAGAGGACTTTCTGAGATGGAACGAGTTCGACAAATCTGCACGGGTCGCTAATCACTCGGAAATCGGCGTCATCGAGCTCATGCCAGTATCCAACGCGAGCCACTACGCCTTCAAATACGTCAACGGTCACCCGGAAAACACCGCTTCCGGCTTGTCCACTGTTATGGCTTTTGGTGTCTTGGCGGAAGTACAAACCGGCTATCCCATTCTGCTTTCCGAATTGACACTTGCGACCGCGCTGCGCACATGTGCTACCTCGCTTATGGCCGCGCGCGCACTAGCCCGGTCGGACGCCAAGCGCATGGCCTTGATTGGGAACGGCGCACAAGCCGAGTTCCAGGCGATTGCCTTTCACGCCCACTTCGGAATCAACGAAATCGCTGTATACGACGTCGATCCGCAGGCCACTGAAAAGCTGCTGAGGAACTTGGCTGAGTACCCGAAACTCAAGTTGATACGGGCTAACAGCATTGCGCAGGCGGTGAGCGGCGCAGATATCGTCACAACTGTGACTGCAGACAAAACCAGGGCGACCATCGTTACACCAGAAATGGTCGAACCAGGTATGCACATCAATGCCGTTGGTGGCGATTGTCCGGGTAAAACCGAACTGCATGCAGATGTTTTGCGCGGTGCCCGCGTCTTCGTCGAGTACGAACCGCAGACACGTATAGAAGGGGAAATCCAGCAATTAGATGACGACTTCCCCGTCGTAGATCTGTGGCAAGTTCTGAGCGGGGACCAGCCAGGTCGCCAAGCTCGCGAGCAGGTAACGGTTTTTGACTCGGTGGGTTTTGCCCTGGAGGACTACTCGACTCTGCGCTACGTACATCAACAAGTCACAAAACTCGGTCTGGGTGTCGATGTAGAGCTTGTCCCCCGGATGGACGATCCCAAAGATCTGTTTCGATTTACTCGCAGCGCTCGTGCTCCGCTGCTGCGGCGTGTGGTCTAAGTCGAAGTGACAGAGGAACTGCCATTGAAAATAGATCAATTTAAACGTCACACTCAAGCGGTCGGCCAAAGCAACCCCTGGGTGACGCCACACGCACTGGTGAGGGCTCTTGGAGCTCGGGCGCCAGAATTCGCCGAACTGCGGCACGACCTGCACCGCCACCCCGAGTTAGGGCTGGTTGAGCATAGAACCTCACAACACGTCGCCAAGTGCCTGACCGCATGGGGCTACGACGTTCATTGTGGATTGGCCACCACGGGGGTTGTCGCAACGCTGCGTCGAGGGTCAGGTGACAAGCGCTTGGGCTTAAGGG
>CAIZNF010000013.1 GCA_903934275.1 uncultured Nitrosomonadales bacterium | reverse complement strand
ATGTAATTCTTACGGCTTTATTTATGTCTCTACGTTTAAGAAACGTGTATTGAAGACACATCCAAAATTTTATTCAACCCTGGCACATTATCGGAGTTCTTTGCGGGCTGTGGCACGTTCACGCTATTTATCCGAGTGTTTCCAAGCGGCTCAACCAGCTTGCAAAATGGGGGCAGGCATTACGGATAGTCGGAATACCAATTTTTTCAAGCAGCGCCGGGCCATCCGAAGCTTCCCCATAGCCTATGCTCAAGCCTTGCAATCGTGCCTTGGGGTGCGTGTCTTTGCCGTGGTTAATCAACTCCGGCTCGCCAGCGCGGCTAACTACCTTCTGTAATTCCTTGGCCAACTCAACATCGCCAAAGTGCTCGGCGACTACATTGGGGGCGGTGAATAGCCAAGCCTCAAACTCGTGCAGTGCAAAAAATGGAATGAAGCGAGGATCGGCAATCTCACTTGAAAACCGCTCCTCCAATGCAACAACCTGATCGTGCGGCGTTCCCGATTTAAGCACGTCCTGATATCCCGGAAAATCATCCGGTAGCCCATAGAAATCAAATAATGTCGTCACCCACGCATTGCTATCGTGGGTTAATGGCAGCAAGCTATTGCGCACTTGATTCCATCTTGATACGCCACCACGGAAGCCCCCGCCCATAGGCAGTCGTTTTGTCCACACCACAACCGGCGATGCCACAAACACGCCGCACTCAGCTAAATAGGGCGTTAAAGTTTGCTTGACAAAAATCTCTTCAGATTGCCCCTCGACCACAATGTGAAGACGTGTCATGGTCGCCCCCCAAGAACATTTTTCTCCCACAGCTCACCGACGCTAAAATTCTCCAGCCACATAAGATAATCGTCCGTCTTCAAGCGCCGGAACACACTGCCTCTACCGTCATGGTCGGCAACGATAATTTGATCAATGGGGAAGTTGTCCAGTAACGTCACCGACTGGGTCGCCACCAAAATTTGAGTATGCTTGGCCACCGCATCTAACATTTCAGCCAGCAGGCGAATCGCCAAGGGATGCAAACCCAGCTCAGGCTCATCAATCACAATCAACGTCGGCATCGTCTGCTTGGGTTGATTAAGCAGGGTCGCCAAACATACAAATCGTAACGTACCGTCCGACAAAGAATCTGCATCAAAGTAGGCATCAGAATTTTTCTGCTTCCACTCCAAGCGTATCGTTTGTTCGTTGCGGCGTAACGGCTCCAGCACAAAATCTTCAAAGTACGGCGTAGCCAGTTGAATGAGCGAAACGATACGGCGGTATTCCGTGGCGTGCTTCAATTTCAGCCAATATAAATACGCGGCAAGGTTAGAGGCATCCTCGCGCAGATAGCGATTGTCGTCAAGGTTACAGGTGGACTTCACCGCTGCCGTAGCAGAGGTATCGTGCAAGTGATAGCGCCGCCAACCTTCAATATTATGCTTTGCGGAAGAAAAATCCCTGATCTGATCTTCAGCCTCTTCTTCAGACAACTCCTCTGCCGCGACCGCCTCTTTCAGGCGATCTTCCTCTTCTTCCCTAAGCTGCCCTTCCAAATTATCAATGTCCGAGCCGCCTTCCGACCATTCCACGCCCGAGCCTAGAATTGACAATCCCTCTTTCGCCACATCAAGGCGATCACCCGCAACAGGGATTAAGGTTTGCTCGTAAGAAAACGACTCGCTCTCGCACGAAAAGAAACAAGCTTTGCTGGTTTTCTTGCCGTGATACAGCAATCGGTTCGCCCCACCCAATTGCTTGACCAAGGCATCAGAATTGCCAAGTGCAGACGCTTTGAAAAATAAAAACGCACCTAGCAAGTTTGACTTGCCAGAACCATTCGCACCGATCAACACATTGAGCGCACCTAGCGCGATGGTTTGTCGCTCAATGGATTTGAATCCGTGTACTGTCAGTTTTTTTAACATAATTGCTTACCTAAATTAAATTACGCCCGATATTTTACAAGTTGGGCGACAAGTCGCCCATCTCTGCGAAACTCATTTCATTCGGCACGATAATGATTGCGCCCTTACGGACTACGCTCGCTGGTTATGCGGCTTCGTGCTCCTTAACAAATGCATCCATACGCTTCCCCATTTCAGAGAGTTTTTCCACACATGGGTTGTTCAGGAAGGCATGCACACATTCGGTAGCCTTCAGGAGAAGCGTACAGGCTATGCCAAGATAGTGTTCCACTTCGTCAAGCGACGTTAATCGGTAAAAGATGACCTCGTAACTATTATCATTCTCTTCGACGTGTCTACCCCGAAGTGCCTGCAAGGTGTTATGCGAATGCGAGCAAAGCTCCGCATAGATGGTTGTATATTCGTGCATGAGGCCAGCGCGCTTGAACTTTCCCTCGATCTTCAGCACCTCGCCACCTTTCTCCTTCATTGCAGCCAAGCGTTGCTCATGCTGCTTAATATTGTCCTGAAGGCTGGATGTCGTCGAT
>CAIZNF010000012.1 GCA_903934275.1 uncultured Nitrosomonadales bacterium | reverse complement strand
TGTCATTTTTTGACATCATTTGACTGGTAAGATGCAAAAACCGATGACGGCGGAAGAGGAGCATTTTTTAGCGTTAACAGGCTACGAAATGTCGTGATTTGCTAAACTCAGCCCATCCGAGATGCTTTAAGATGCTTTGACAGACTATCACCATGCCTAAAATCACCCCGCGCAGCGTTCCCTCATCAGCCGTAGAGCACTTGATAAACAACGGCTATTCGTCGGCACTGGCAAAAATCTTCGCGGCGCGCGGCATCACCGACAGCAAGCAACTGGATACTTCGCTTGCCGCGCTGCTACCGCTCGATAACATGAAAAATGTTCACCAAATGGCCAGCTTGCTGGCCGATGCGATTGCTGCAAGAAAAAAAATTCTGGTTATTGCCGACTACGATGCCGACGGCGCTACCGCCTGCGCGGTGGCGGTGCGCGGGTTGCGTGCCTTCGGCGCGCAGGTCGATTTTATCGTGCCGAACCGCTTTGAATACGGTTATGGGTTGACACCCGAGATCGTCCATCTTGCAGCACAATGCAAGCCGGATATCCTGCTGACCGTGGATAACGGCATCGCCAGCGTCGAGGGTGTCGCCGAGGCCAACCGGCTGGGCATGCAGGTATTTGTCACCGACCATCATCTGCCCGGCGATACCCTGCCGGACGCGGCCTGTATCGTCAATCCAAACCAGCCCGGCTGCATGTTTCCAGACAGGCATCTGGCGGGTGTCGGCGTGATGTTTTATGTGTTGCTGGCGTTGCGCGCGGAGTTGCGCGAACGCGGTGCGTTCATCGATCAGTCCGAACCCAAGCTCGCCAATCTCCTCGACTTGGTCGCGCTGGGAACGGTCGCCGATGTGGTGAAACTGGATCAGAACAATCGCATCCTCGTGCAGCAAGGCTTGCAGCGCATCCGCGCCGGGCGCGCCTGCGCGGGCATCAACGCGCTGTTGCAAGTAGCCAAGAAAAATCCGGCAACCGCCTCCAGCCAGGACTTGGGCTTTACCGTCGGACCGCGCCTGAATGCGGCTGGCAGGCTGGACGACATGAGTCTGGGCATCAATTGTTTATTGGCCGATGATGCCGCGACCGCAATACAAATCGCAGCAAAGCTGGACACACTGAACCGCGAGCGGCGCGGCATCGAAACAGAGATGCAAGACAGCGCGCTCGCGTCACTGGAAACCATTGACCCATCCGATAATTTCAGCCTCGTATTGTTCGATGAAACTTGGCACCAGGGCGTGATCGGCATTCTCGCCTCGCGCCTCAAGGATAAATTTCATCGCCCGGTGATCGCTTTCGCGCGCTCCAACGACGGTGAAATAAAAGGCTCGGGGCGCTCCATTGCGGGGCTACACCTGCGCGACGCACTGGATCTGGTCAGCAAACGCCACCCCGCGCTGATCAAGAAATTCGGTGGTCACGCTGCTGCTGCGGGTTTGAGCCTTGCCGAGGCCGACTTTATAAATTTTGTTGCCGCTTTCGAACGAGTTTCCGGCGAACTGCTCAATGAAAGCGACCTGGCGCAACGCATCGAAACCGATGGTGCGCTGGAGCACACCGAGATGAATCTGGATGTAGCGCGTTCATTGGACATTCAAGTGTGGGGCCAAGGCTTCCCTGCCCCGCAATTCAGCGACAACTTCGCCGTGCAAAGCCAACGCGTGGTCGGCGAGAAACACCTCAAATTGCGTTTGAGTTCACAGGGCAAAATTATCGAAGCGATATTGTTCGGGCGCAACGAACCATTGCCAGAACAAATACATGCCGTGTACAGCTTGAGCGTCAATGAATACAATGGCAAGCAGAGCTTGCAATTGGTCATCCGCCATTGGCAGGACGCGAAGAAATAAGTTTTTGTAGGATGACATGCTTTAACGAGGAAGCAATGGAAACCACTCTTCTGCAAAACAACGGCATCGAAGCCTTGCCGCAATTTCTCACCAGCCTCGCCATCGGACTGTTGATCGGCTTGGAGCGCGAGCGCAATCCATCTGCAAAAGCCGGGCTGCGCACCTTCGCGCTGGTTGCCGTATTCGGCACCTTATCCGCCCTGCTTTCCACAAAACTCGGCTCGCCCTGGCTACTGATTGCCGGCCTGCTGGCCGTGGCAGGCATGATCATCGCCGCCTACCTCAACACTCCGGGGGACGAAGCCGATCCCGGCACCACCACTGTGATAGCCCTGCTACTATGCTACGGGCTGGGTGCGATGATCTGGTACGGCCTTGCCAAACTCGCCGTGATGCTGGCGATTGGCATTACTGCCCTGCTCTATTTCAAGCCGGAACTGCGCGGAATATCCCAGAAACTTACGCGCCGCGACTTGGTTGCCGTGCTGCAATTTTCCGTGCTGACTTTTATTGTGTTGCCGATCCTGCCCAACCAGGATTACGGCCCCTACAACGCCTTCAACCCGCATCAAGCTTGGCTGATGGTAGTGCTGATTTCCGGCATCAGCTTGGCCGGTTATGCCGCGCTGCATGTGGTTGGAACCCGTTATGGCGCGCCGCTGCTGGGCTTTCTCGGCGGCCTCGTTTCCAGCACCGCCACCACGATGATTTATGCGAAACACGGCAAGAGCAATCCGGCGATGTCTAATCTGGCCG
>CAIZNF010000011.1 GCA_903934275.1 uncultured Nitrosomonadales bacterium | reverse complement strand
GTTATTGAGAGCACGAAAAATTATTTGATGAAAATCCGAAAATATTTTTTATGAAAACGTGATCAAATGAGCCCGAGAAACCCGAGTTGTTAGTGAGCTAACGTGAAGCCGGACAGGCTGCTAGTGGAATGGCTAGTAGTTCCATCAGGATTTTGAATTTATAGAGGCTCCCTTAACTGACCTGTGTCTGCGCCTCTGCACCCTGGCGGTGACGAATCGCGCCGATGACGGTGGCGGTTTCTCCGGCGGCGTTGAGCTGCGCCAGCGCCGCGTCCGCATCGCTGCCGTCCACGATCAGCACCATGCCGATGCCGCAGTTGAAGGTGCGGTACATTTCCTGCTGCGCGACATTGCCCATCTCACGCAACCAGTCGAACAATATAGGGGTACGCCACGCCTTGCCATCCAGTTGCGCGACGACATTTTCCGGCAATACGCGCGGCACGTTTTCCAACAGGCCTCCGCCGGTGATGTGCGCCATACCTTTTACAGTAATGGATTGCATCAACGCCAACAGCGGTTTCACGTAGATGCGCGTCGGTGCCATGATGCAGTCCGCCAGCGTGCGCTCGCCGTCGAATTTCACATTGAGGTCGGTGGCGGAGAGTTCGATAATCTTGCGCACCAGCGAATAACCGTTGGAATGCGCGCCGCTCGAGGCGAGGCCGATCACCGTGTCGCCCGCCTTGATGTTTGCGCCGCTGATGATATTGGCCTTCTCCACCACACCGACGGCAAAACCGGCCAGGTCGTATTCCCCTGCCGGATACATGCCGGGCATCTCGGCGGTCTCGCCGCCGATCAACGCGCAACCGGCTTGTTCGCAGCCAAAGGCGATACCCTTGATGACCTCTGTTGCGGCCTCCACATCGAGTTTGCCGCAAGCGAAATAATCGAGGAAGAACAGCGGCTCCGCGCCCTGCACCAATATATCGTTGACGCTCATGCCGACCAGATCAATGCCGACCGTGTCGTGGCGGTTCAGTTCAAAGGCGAGCTTAAGTTTTGTGCCAACCCCGTCGGTGCCGGATACCAGCACCGGTTCGCGGTATTTTTTGGAAATCTCCACCAGCGCGCCGAAGCCGCCGATACCACCCAATACTTCGGGGCGCATGGTGCGTTTGGCAAACGGTTTGATATTCTCGACCAGACGGTCGCCTGCGTCTATGTCCACTCCGGCATCGCGGTAAAACAGTGTATTGGATTGGCTCAAGTTGAGTTCTCGCTTCCTTAAAGGTAAAGTGCAACACGTTTCCTGCGAATTTTACCCGAAATGACCCTATCCCGCTTCGCCGCCGCACAGTGGCTATCCTTCACCGTAGTCGCTGCCGTGCTGCTGTATTTCCTCAGCCCAATACTGACACCGTTCGTCGCGGCAGGTATTCTCGCCTACATTTGCAACCCGCTGGTGCGGCGGCTGGGGGCATGGAATGTCCCGCGCACCTTGGCGGTGGCGCTGGTGATGGGCGGTTTGCTGCTGCTGTTCGGCTTACTGCTGCTGATCATGCTGCCGCTGCTGGAGAAGGAAATCAGCCTGTTCGTGACGCGTCTGCCGGATTGGATCGAGGCGGCGCGCACTCATTTGTTGCCGCAACTACAGCAATGGTTCGGCACGGATTTACAGTGGGATAGCCAGGCGCTGAAAAACCTGTTGCTCAGCCACTGGCAAAGCGCGGGGGGGGTTGCGGGAAAGCTGCTACCGTGGCTCGGCAACAGCAGCGGGGCAATCGTGGCGATACTGGTCAATTTGCTGCTGATTCCTGTGGCAATGTTCTACGTGCTGCGTGACTGGGATGCGATGGTAGTGCGACTGGACGAGCTAATTCCCCGCCAGTGGCACGCCAAGGTGCGCGAAATCGCCGCTGAAGTGGATGGTGTGCTGGCAGAATTTTTGCGCGGGCAAATTTCCGTGATGCTGCTGATGAGCGCCTATTATGTTCTGGTGTTGTGGCTGGTCGGCCTGGAGTTCGCGCTGCCCATCGGTATTCTCGCCGGCATGCTGGTGTTCGTGCCTTATCTGGGCATGATTATCGGCTTGTCGCTCGCGACGCTGGCGGCAGTGATGCAATTTCCTGATTCCGGCGGCGTGCTGTGGGTATGGGCGGTGTTCGGCGCAGGGCAATTGATCGAAGGCATGGTGGTCACCCCGTGGCTGGTCGGCGACCGCATCGGCCTGCACCCGCTGGCGGTGATCTTTGCGCTGCTTGCTTTCGGGCAGGTGTTCGGCTTCTTCGGCCTGCTGCTGGCACTGCCCATGTCGGCCATCCTGCTGGTCGCGTTGCGCCATGGCAAGGCGTGGTATCTGCTAAGCGACATGTATCGTAAGCCGTGAACCAGCTGCTGCTCGACATCGCCCCGACCACCCAGCCGACCCTCGACAACTTCGTGGCGGGACGCAACCTCGAATTGCTGTCGGCGTTGCGCCATGCTCTGGCTGGCGGCAGTGAGCGAAGTTTTTATCTGTGGGGAGAAACCGGCAGCGGCAAAAGCCA
Source organism: uncultured Nitrosomonadales bacterium (assembly GCA_903934275.1). GTDB lineage: Bacteria > Pseudomonadota > Gammaproteobacteria > Burkholderiales > Gallionellaceae > Gallionella. Next base: position 9,772 of record CAIZNF010000011.1, on the reverse strand, counting down.
TTTGCTGCAAGCCTGCGTACGTGCCGCATCGGATGCGCCGCGCAGGGCAAACTACGCGCAAGGCAGCGTGCCGCAGCTTGCCGAAATAGTGGCTATGGACGATGCCGATAGCCTCGATGATGCCGCGCAGATCGAGTTGTTCAATCTCTATAACCGGATGCGCGACAGCGGCGGAATATTGCTGGTCAGCGGCAAACAGGCACCGCTGCATCTAAAGCTACGCGACGACCTGCGCACCCGCCTGGGGTGGGGGCTGGTGTATCAGGTACATGGTCTGAACGATGAAGAGAAGGCCGAGGCGCTGTCGCGACATGCGCAAGCAAAAGGATTCTCCCTGCCGCCGGAAGTTGCGCAATACCTGCTGCGCCACGGAAGCCGCGCCCTGTCCAGCCTGATGGCGGTGCTGGACGCATTGGATGAACATTCGCTGCGCTTGCACCGCGCCCCATCGGTACCGCTACTCAAAGAAGTTTTGCAACGTGAATTGGAATTAAAAGCGTAGATTCCCGTAAACTGTAACCGCAGCCCGGATGCAGCGGTAGCGGAACCCTGGTTAACGTGAAACAACATCGGTTGTTGGAGGAGCCACCTCTGAGTCGCGATTCTTGGTTTTGTGAGAACGGTCTCCTTGGCTTTTCATCCTCAAGGGTGGCGGCAACTGCAATGGCCTTTAGCATTAACGACTGTTTGGAAGATCATTGCGTAGGTTGGGCAAAGCGTAGCGTGCCCAACATAAAAGCCGAAAAACTTTTGGCCGGACACCCTAATGGTATCTTTGTTCGTTGGGCACGCTTTGCTTTGCCCAACCTACGGCAAGACAGCTTTACCTTTTTGGTTCTGGCTTGTCCGGTTTAGGTTACATGATGTCAAAACGTGATATGAATCTACAACAACTGTTTCACCCAAAAGGCGATGGGCCAAAGTGGTTTTCGGCTTACCGGGGGCTATTTAAATTGGGTTGAGTATTATGTATCCAGTGGTTTAGAATGCCTTCTCCCGTTTTTTGGATTTCAATTTTGCCTCCGTCAAATTTAGTCGAAATTAGCGACCTTAACTTTACCTATGATAAGCGCCCTGTTCTGCAAGGCATCAATATGGTTTTCCCGAAAGGGAAGTTGATCACCATCATGGGGTTGAGCGGTTGCGGCAAGACTACGCTGTTGCGGCTTATCGGCGGGGCGCTCAAGCCAAACAAGGGCCACGTCAAGGTGGACGGGAAAATCATCCACGATTTGAATCAAAATGATTTATATGACATGCGCCGCAAGATGGGTATGCTGTTTCAGTTTGGCGCGCTGTTCACCGATATGTCCGTCTTTGACAATGTGGCGTTTCAGATGCGCGAACATACCGACCTGCCCGAAGAGCTGATTCACGATCTGGTATTGATGAAGCTGCATGCGGTAGGATTGCGCGGCACACATAATCTAATGCCTTCCGAACTGTCCGGCGGGATGGCGCGGCGCGTGGCCTTAGCGCGCACGGTAGCACTCGACCCGATGCTGATTATGTATGATGAGCCGTTTGCAGGATTGGATCCAATTTCGTTGACCGTGGTGGGCGACTTGATCCGCCGCCTGAATGACGCGCTGGGCGCGACCTCGATAGTGGTCACGCACGATGTGCAGGAGTCGCTGAAGATTGTTGACTATGTTTATTTCATGGCCAACGGAGTGATTGTGGCGGAAGGAACGCCGGATGAGATTCGTGCATCGGACAAGGATTTTGTACACCAGTTTGTGCATGGCGAGATGGATGGCCCGGTGCCGTTTCATTATCCTGGCGGCGATTACCGCCAAGATTTGAACTTGCAAGCCATTTGAACCTAAAAATCTGGGGAAATTTCGATTATGCCGGCAGCTAAAGCTATCAGAGAAATTGGACATCGCACCATAAATGCGATGTGGCGCATCGGGATGGCAACGCGCTTTTTTTTCCTCATTTTGATGTACTCGGGGAGCAGTTTCCGACGTTTTCGTTTGATTGTTAAAGAATTGTTTTCCACTGGTGTAATGTCTCTCATCATCATTGTGGTGGCAGGGATGTTCGTCGGCATGGTGCTGGGGCTGCAAGGCTATGAAACGCTTAAACGTTACGGTTCGGAATCCGCACTTGGCGTGATGGTGGCACTGGGTTTGGTGCGAGAACTGGGGCCAGTGGTCGCCGCGCTGCTGTTCGCCAGCCGTGCCGGTTCAGCGATGACGGCAGAAATAGGCCTAATGAAAGCGACCGAACAAATTTCGGCGATGGAAATGATGGCGGTGCATCCGATTGCACGAATCGTTGCTCCGCGCTTCTGGGCGGGGATAATTTCCATGCCATTGCTGGCGGCCTTGTTCAGTGCGGTGGGTGTGTTCGGCGGCTATTTCGTCGGCGTAGTGCAGATTGGCGTGGACGAAGGTTCGTTCTGGTCGCAAATGCAGGCAGCGGTAGATTTTGAACACGACATACTAAATGGCGTGATCAAGAGTTTTGTCTTTGGCACTGCGGTGACGGTGATCGCGCTGTTCGAGGGTTATGATGCGCCGCCCACAGCAGAAGGCGTATCCGGTGCGACTACGCGCACGGTGGTCACCTCGTCATTGGTAATTTTGATGTTGGACTTTATTTTGACTGCAATGATGTTTGGAGGAAGTTGAGCTATGGAACGTACCGGGATAGATTTATGGGTTGGAATGTTCGTGGTGGCAGGTGTTGCCGCGCTGGTGATGCTGGCGATGAAAGTCGGGAACCTCGGCACTTACAACGTGTCCGATGCCTACAAAGTTCATGCCTACTTTTCCAATGTGGGCGGGCTGAAGTCTACGGCCTCGATTAAAAGCGCCGGGGTGTTGGTCGGGCGTGTTGAGTCTATTACGCTGGACACCCAGCGTTATGAGGCTAAAGTGGTGATGAGCATCGACAAGCGTTATCAATTCTCCAAAGATACCATCGGCAAAATTCTGACTTCCGGTTTGCTCGGGGAGCAGTACATCGGCCTGGATGCAGGCGGTGAAACGGAGATGTTGAAAAATGGTGAACAATTGAAAAAAACGCAATCTGCAATGGTGTTGGAAGACTTGATCAGCAAGTTCATGTACAGCAAAGCTGAAGAGCCAACCAAATAGTTCCGGCTTCCCCCTCCCCAACCCTCCCCCGGAGGGAGAGGGGGCAAACGAATCGCTTCGCGAGTTTCACATTAAAATAGTTCTGGTTAAATAATCGAGGAGTACTGAGAATGAAAAATTTACTTAAAGTTGTCGTGGGCTTGTTATGCCTAGTCGGTGTCGCGCATGCCGAGCTTGTTGCGCCGGATGTGTTAATCAAATCCACTGTGGATGAAGTCCTCACTATCGTTAGACAAGACAAAGACATTCAAGCCGGCAATCAGAAAAAAATTCTGGCTATGGTTGAATCCAAAGTATTGCCACATTTCGATTTTGTACACATGACCCAATTGGCCGTAGGCAAACACTGGCGTGCCGCGACCCCCACACAAAGGCAGGCATTGGCATCCGAGTTCCGCAATATGCTGGTGCGCACTTATACCAAAGCCTTTACCGTGTATCGTGACCAAGCGGTAGAAATAAAACCGTTAAAATTGGCTGCTGACGCGACTGAAGTTACTGTCAAAACCACTATCAACAAGCCCGGAGCATCGCCGATTCCGGTCAATTATGAAATGGAAAAAATTTCCGATAGCTGGAAAGTTTTTGATTTGACCATAGAGGGCGTAAGTCTGGTAACCAGCTATCGCGGCACGTTTGCCTCGGAAATTCAAGAAAGGGGCATCGATGGCCTGATCAAGACTTTATCTGACAAAAATGCCAATGCAGTTGATGTCGCGCTGCATAAGGCGGATGCAAAATGATTACACGCGAAGGCGACCGGCTGATGGTGCGTGGCCGATTGACTATCGCAACGGTGCCGGCCCTGTTTGAAACCGGTTTGCGGCACTTGGTCAGCGAAAATTTTCTGGTGGATTTCTCCAATGTTGAAGCGGTTGACTCCGCTGCGGTCAGTTTATTGTTGGGCTGGGCAAGGGCCGCCAAGCGCAGCCAGCATGAACTGCGCGTGGCGGGATTGCCTGCCGACTTGCTGAGCCTGGCGCGTTTGTATGGGGTATCCGATTTGCTGCCGCAACAATCCACTTGATTTTCTCTTGGCATACGACACGCTTATAGAGACGGCCAACGAGTAAATTATAAGTCCGTTCGTGGCGAGCTTGTCCAACCATACACCCCTCCGACAAGCTCAGGGCGAACGAAAACTGTTTAATGACCGACTCTATAACGCCGCGCGTATCTCCGCAAAACATATTTTTAATTAACAAACGACAGGATCGTCAATGGTTACTCCAGAAAGTATTCACATCAATATCGAACAAGGCATGGCGACTGAGCATTTAAGCGTGGACGGCGATGGACACCACTTCGAAGCGGTGGTGGTCAGCGATGCGTTTGCAGGCAAAAGCCGTGTACAACGCCATCAGTTGGTTTATCAAACCCTGGGGGATCGGATGCGCGAAGAAATTCATGCGCTATCGATAAAAACCTATACGCCGCAAGAGTGGAACGATAAGAAATAACCCATGCAAAAATTAGTGGTTCAAGGCGGGAATCGCCTTAACGGAGAAGTGCGCATTTCGGGGGCCAAGAACGCGGCGCTGCCGATACTGTGCGCGGGTCTATTGACTGGCGAGCAGTTGCAACTCGGCAATGTGCCGGATTTGAACGATGTCGCCACGATGCGCAAGCTGTTGCAACAGATGGGCGTAAAGATAGAAGAGAGCAGCGGCCATATTGTTTTGTCGGCGGCGCATATCGACAAGCTCGAAGCGCCTTACGATATGGTGAAAACCATGCGCGCCGCGATCCTGGTGTTGGGGCCGCTGGTGGCACGCTTCGGCGAGGCGCGCGTTTCCCTGCCGGGCGGCTGTGCCATCGGTTCGCGCCCGGTCAACCTGCATATCAAAGGATTGCAGGCGATGGGAGCGGAAATCCATATCGAGCACGGCTACATCCATGCCAAAGTGCCGCATAGTAACGGGTCTAAACGGCTCAAAGGCGCGCGGATATTTTTCGATTTGGTCAGCGTGACCGGAACAGAAAATCTGATGATGGCAGCAACGCTGGCGGACGGTGTGACGGTGCTGGAAAATGCGGCGCACGAACCTGAAGTGGTGGATCTGGCGCATTGCCTGAACACCATGGGTGCCAAAATAGTGGGCGCGGGCAGCGACACTATCACCATCACCGGCGTGGACAAGCTGCATGGGGCGAGCCATCGCATCATGCCGGATCGTATCGAGAGCGGCACGTTTCTGGTAGCGGCCACAGCGACAGGCGGCAGCATCACATTGACCGATACGCGCGCCGACATTCTCGACAACGTATTGGAAAAATTGCAAGAGGCTGGTGCAACTATCCAGGTGGCAGGCAGCACGATCAGCCTGCAAATGAACAAACGCCCCAAGGCGGTGAATGTGCGCACCGCACCCTACCCGGCTTTCCCTACCGACATGCAGGCGCAGTTCATGGCGATGAATTGCATCGCGGAAGGCAGCTCAATGGTGGTCGAGACCATTTTTGAAAATCGCTTCATGCACGTGCAGGAACTGCGCCGCCTCGGCGCGCAGATTGATATTGAGGGCAACACCGCCGTGATCAGAGGCTGCGCGCAACTGGAAGGCGCGGCAATCATGGCGACGGATTTGCGCGCCTCGGCTTGCCTGGTCATCGCCGGGTTGGTGGCGCAGGGCGAGACCATCGTGGATCGTATCTACCATCTGGATCGCGGTTACGAACACATTGAGGCCAAACTGTCGGCGCTTGGTGCGCAGATACACCGGATAAAATGAGAGGCAAGCCCCCTTCCTCAATCTCCCCAAGAGAAAAGGAAGGCAAGCCCTTCTCCCTCTGGGGGAAGGGTTGGGAAGGGGGTAGATTGTCGCCAATTATGGAAACGTCAATAATCAAGAACTAAACAATTATGATCACCATCGCACTATCCAAAGGCCGCATCTTTGAAGAAACTCTGCCGCTACTGGCGGCAGCGGGTATCACGCCGCTGGAAGACCCGGAGACTTCGCGCAAGCTGATCCTGCCGACCAACCGCGCCGATGTGCGGCTCATCATCGTGCGCGCCTCCGACGTGCCAACCTATGTGCAATACGGTGCGGCCGATCTCGGTGTGGCGGGCAAAGATGTACTCAACGAGCACGGTGGCCTCGGCCTGTATCAGCCACTGGATTTGAATATCGCACGCTGCCGCATGATGGTTGCGGTGCGCAACGATTTTGATTATGAATCTGCGGTGCGCCAAGGTGCACGGCTGCGTGTGGCGACCAAATATGTGCAAGCCGCCAGGGATCACTTCGCCGCAAAGGGAGTGCATGTGGACTTGATCAAACTGTATGGCTCGATGGAGCTGGCACCGCTGGTGGGGTTGTCGGATGCGATTGTCGATTTGGTGAGCAGTGGTAACACGCTGAAGGCCAATCACCTCAAAGCGGTGGAAGAAATCACCACCATTTCATCGCGCCTAGTGGTGAATCAAGCCGCCTTAAAATTGAAACATGGCACCATCCAGCCGATGCTGGATGCGTTTGCGGGAGCGGTTAAGAGTTAACCTCCGCTTTAGAGCAACAACCGTAGGTCGGGCTACGCCCGGCATCAAAATTAATACGGCGGGCATAGCCCGCCCTACTACTGGGTTTCCGCCTGCGCGGGAATGACGAACTGCAGGATGGCAATGAAATGAACATCAAACGACTCTCAACCAAACAAGCCGACTTCGATGCACAGTTGAGCACATTGCTGGCCTTCGAGGAAACTGCAGACGAAAAGCTGGAAGCAACCGTGGCAGGCATTCTTGCCGATGTGCGCAAGCGCGGAGATGCAGCCGTGCTCGAATATACCGCCAGATTCGACCGCCTGACGCTGGCTAATGCCGCAACGATGGAGTTGCCGCAGCATGAATTGCGCACGGCGTTCGACAGTTTGCCCGCTGTACAGCGCAACGCGCTGGAGCAAGCCGCGCAGCGCGTCACCGATTATCACCGCAAGCAGGTGCAAACCTCATGGAGCTATACCGAGGCCGACGGTACCATGCTCGGTCAACAGATTACCGCGCTGGATCGTGTCGGCCTGTATGTGCCGGGCGGCAAAGCGGCCTATCCTTCCTCGGTGCTGATGAACGCGCTGCCCGCCAAGGTCGCTGGCGTGGCCGAACTCATCATGGTTGTTCCTACCCCGGACGGAGTGAAGAATCAACTGGTGCTGGCGGCGGCTTACCTGTCCGGCGTGGATCGCGTATTCACTATCGGCGGCGCACAAGCCGTGGCAGCGTTGGCTTACGGCACGGCGACCATCCCGAAAGTGGACAAGATCGTCGGTCCCGGCAACGCCTATGTGGCAGCCGCCAAGCGCCGCGTGTTCGGCGTAGTCGGCATCGACATGATCGCCGGGCCATCAGAAATTCTGGTGATCTGCGACGGGCAAACCGACCCGGACTGGATCGCAATGGACTTGTTCTCGCAGGCCGAGCATGACGAACTGGCGCAAGCCATTTTGTTGTCGCCGGACGCAGATTTCATCAAGGCTGTAGCGGCCAGCGCAGACAAACTGCTGGAGCAAATGCCACGCCGCGACATCATCAAAACCGCGCTGGAAAATCGCGGCGCATTAATTCACGTCACCGATCTGGACGAAGCCTGCATCATCAGCAACCGCATTGCACCCGAGCATCTGGAGCTGTCGGTCGAAGACCCGCAAGCTTTGCTGTCCAAACTGAAACACGCCGGCGCGATATTCATGGGGCGCTACACCTCCGAATCGCTCGGCGACTACTGCGCCGGACCTAACCATATCCTGCCGACATCGGGCACTGCGCGCTTCTCCTCGCCGCTGGGTGTGTACGACTTCCAAAAACGCAGCAGTCTCATTCAGGTTTCCGCGCAAGGCGCGCAAAAACTCGGCGCAATCGCCTCTACCTTGGCTTTTGGCGAAGGCTTGCAGGCGCACGCTCAGTCGGCACTATTCAGGAAGATTAACTAATTTCTTCAAAGCATTTTGACCTTAGATCATTGCGTAGATTGGGCAAAACGTAGCGTGCCCAACGAATGAAGATGCCTTTTTTTAACGTTGGGCACGCTTCGCTTTGCCCAACCTACGGCAAGACAGCTTCACCTTTTTGGCTCCGGCTCGCCCGACTTAACTTCATTGACATCGTAGAGCCACACCAACGGGCAGGGTACCAAAGCACCCGAATAATGAGACGGTTGCACGCCCTGTAGGAGCGGTCTCCAGGCCGCGTTGAGTTATCTGAGAATCGCAGCCCGGAAACCTCTCACACGGTGACTTTTTTCGAAGTTAATTTATGTTGTTTCACGTTAACAGGAGAGATAAATGTCAGATGCAACCATGCCCGTTAACGTGAAACTCGCGCAGCGATTCGTTTGGTTAAATCAACCTCCCATGGCGCACGCGAAAACCTTTGGTCGCCAACGCACCCAGGCCTAACCCGCCGTGCGCATGACAGATGGCGCAAGCCAGCGCGTCTGCTGCATCCGGGCTGGGTGTGCCGGATAATTTCAACAGGCGCTGCACCATCTCCTGCACCTGCTCTTTCTTCGCGTGACCGTTGCCGACCACCGCCTGCTTGACTTGCAACGCGGTGTATTCAGCCACTGGCAGGTTCGCCAGCACCGCCGCGCAGATTGCCGCACCGCGTGCCTGTCCAAGCAATAATGTGGATTGCGGGTTGACGTTGACGAACACTTTCTCCACCGCCACTTGATCGGGTTTGTGCTGCGCGATCACCTCGCTCAATGAATTCAGGATGACTTTCAAGCGCTCCGGCAGCTCGCCGTCCGGGGTTTTGATGCAACCGCTGGCGATGTAATGCAACTGCTGCCCTTCTTTGTCGAGCACCCCGAAACCCGTGATGCGCAGGCCGGGGTCTATGCCTAAAATTCTTATTGTAGAAGGGGAAAGGGAGAATGGAGAAGAGTGGCTCATCGGTACACGCAGGTTTTACCCTTCCCCCTCCCCTCTTCTCCCTTCACTTTTTTCATTCTTCAATGACTGCGGTGGTATAAACTTCCTGCACGTCATCCAGATCTTCCAGCGCGTCGATCAGTTTCTGCATCTTTAGCGCATCGTCGCCGGTGAAAATCACTTCGTTGGCCGGCTTCATGATGACTTCGCCGAATTCCGGTTTGTAGCCTGCCGCTTCGAGAGCCTGCTTCACATTCACAAAATCGTGCGGTGCGGTGATTACTTCAATGCTGCCATCATCATTGGTGACGATATCTTCCGCGCCGGCATCCAGCGCGACTTCCATCAGGCCGTTCTCGTCGGTGCCGGGGGCGAAAACCATCTGCCCGCAATGCTTGAACAGGAACGATACCGAACCGTCAGTACCGAGGTTGCCGCCGTTTTTGGTAAAGGCATGGCGCACATCGGCCACCGTGCGCGTCTTGTTGTCGGTCATGCAATCCACCATCACCGCAGCGCCGTTGATACCATAGCCTTCGTAGCGCAATTCCTGGTATTCCACGCCGTCCAGCTCACCGCTGCCGCGCTTGATGGCGCGCTCCACATTGTCCTTCGGCATATTGTTGGAATACGCCTTGTCCATCGCCAGACGCAGACGCGGATTGCCATCCGGGTCGCCGCCGCCCAGCCGCGCCGCGACGGTAATTTCCTTGATCAGGCGCGTGAAAATTTTGCCGCGCTTGGCATCTTGCTTGCCCTTGCGGTGTTGAATGTTTGCCCACTTGCTATGCCCG
>CAIZNF010000010.1 GCA_903934275.1 uncultured Nitrosomonadales bacterium | reverse complement strand
GCCATATTGACAGAGCAAAATCCGCCATGCGCCGCATAATTCGGTGTGCCAAACTGGCGCGCAAACATGCCCGTAAGCGCCTGCATCTGATCGCGACCCGTGAATAGTGCAAACTTTTTCGGGTCGGTCGCACGAATCTTGCCCAAGCGTTCAGTCAGCATTGAGAAGGCTTCTTCCCAACTAATCGGCTCGAAATCGCCTATTCCACGATCCGAACCGGCCTTTCTGCGTAACGGTTGAGTGAGTCGCGCTGGTGAATACTGTTTCATGATTCCAGAGCTACCCTTGGCACAGATCACCCCTTTGTTGAGCGGATGTTCCGGATTGCCATCGATATAGCGAACCTGGCCGTCGCGTAAATGGACGCGAATGCCACAACGACAGGCGCACATGTAGCAGGTGGTGGTCTTGACCTCCTGAACCGGAGGAAAGGGTGCGACGTTGGCGACTGACATGGGGAGGGGGAAATCACAGGTACATTAGAAAGTCGCTACATTCTGACAACAAGCACTGGCTCGACACAAGGGGGAAATTTTTATTTTCCGATAAGCAACAGTGATTGTTTGAATTTAACAAACCTATGTAGAGTACGCGAGTGGCAGCTTTTAGCACCAGTTTTACGAATATTTGATCTTTTGCCCTGAACCGAGGCGGCAAACACATACTCATGACAATTCCCGATTTCACCACCTCAGAGCAGCAGCTAGTCAATCAGATTCTCCTGGAGCGTTACAGTCGCATTGTTCCGTTGCAATCAGCGGACGTCGAGTTGCAACTCGACACTACAAGTGCCGAGCTAAGCCTTTGTCCAGCACTTTACTGGAGCGCCCTGGGTTGCGAATTCATCATCAGCAAAGTCGGCAACGAACGGTTTCGCTGCCAGTTTTTCTATTCCGCCAATGAACAATTTGGAACAGGACGCGACGTTTATGACAACCTTGGCGATTGTGTGACCACGCTGCTTCGCCTTCAGGCAGATCACTCGATCACCCGCTCGACCGCCATGACCGAATTTCCAGATACTGGAGCTCGTGAAAAACAGGACGACTATCTTGGGCCGCTAGTGATATGACTTTGGACAAGGCGCGAGCGTTGCTTGCCACTCAAGTCGACTTTGGTGGCGGCTATAACCGACATGGGGCGCAATTGATACTCGCCGAAGTTCGCAGAGAACACGGTGAAGACAGCGCCCGCGTCTTGATTCGGGAGTTTCATCTCGACGAAATCTTTGGCTTCTCGCCAAGCGAATCTCAGTGAAAATCTGCATTCTGTCTGACAGCCATGACCGTGGCCAGGAAATGGCTACCGCTGTAAGCGAAGCCAGGGACGAAGGTGCGGAGCTAGTGATTCATTGCGGCGATATCATCGGCGGCAACACCCTGCGCGCATCACTCAAACTCGGCCTTCCAATCCACGCTGTTCACGGCAATAATCTCGGCGATCCTGTCGCCATCGCCAAACTCGCCTGCCATTCGGATGGATTGTTGCAGTACCACGGCCAGGACGCCGAACTCAAACTCGGTCATCGTCGAATTTTTCTGACCCATTTTCCGCATATCGGTCACGGAATGGCCTGCTGCGGCGACTATGACTTGGTCTGTTGCGGACATAGCCACGAAACCGAAATCCGACAGCAACGAAATATCAAGGGAGGCATCACTTGGCTGGTAAACCCGGGTACCGTAGCGGGCTTGGGTGCGCCATTGGCTACCTGGATTCTTGGCGATCTTGCCACAATGCACTTTGAAATCCGGGTATTGGCGACAAATTCGAACGTCTAAATTCAGCTTTCCTGTTGGTCCATTGGAAAATTCCATTGGCTGTATGCAACGTACCCGATAACTTTCGGGGCTAACAAGAACAACTTAGTGGGAGTTTGACGTGACAGCTTCAATCGCGTCTGACCAGACGATACTGGTTGTGG
>CAIZNF010000009.1 GCA_903934275.1 uncultured Nitrosomonadales bacterium | reverse complement strand
CCGAAAATATTTTTTATGAAAACGTGATCAAATGAGCCCGAGAAACCCGAGTTGTTAGTGAGCTAACGTGAAGCCGGACAGGCTGCTAGCCATCTGACTAAGCGCGGTGAAACATGCGCTAAGTCATTGGGTAACGAAAAACACGAAAGGCGCGGAATAAAACAATAAGTTGCATTGGCCTAGTGACTCACCCATGGGGTCTTTATTAGCAGCATTGAGTCTTTATGAATTTGTTCGTGTTTTTCGTGACTTTCGTGGACAACTGCTTTTTCTAGGTTGAACAGCTTAAAGTTGGCCAAAGAGTGCTTCCCGACAAGCCCATACTCTATCGCCATGAAAAACATCCGCCGTAATAGCTTGAGTTGGTGATCCGCCGATGCTGCCGACAAGCTATCTTTGTGACACCGTAGAGGCTAACCGGGCTGGGAATTTTCAATACTGTGTTCACAATGCCCCCCATAGTGTAGTAACAACTTGAGCATGGCGGATGCCTTATCCATTGTCTCCTGATATTCAGCCGCCATATCGGAATCAGCGACGATTCCGCCGCCGGCACAACAGTGAATTTTTCCGTTGCTGTATACCAATGTGCGAATGGCGATGTTGCTGTCCATATTGCCGTCGAAACCGGCATAGCCGATGGCTCCGCAATATATCCCGCGCCTGTCCGGCTCCAATTGCTCGATGATTTGCATGGCGCGCAGCTTGGGCACGCCGGTGACGGAGCCACCCGGAAAGCAGTCGCGCAACACATCAAGCGCGTTTCGCCCTGCCGCGAGCTGCCCCTCCACTGTGCTGACCAGATGATGCACATTGGCAAAACTTTCCACTTTGAACAATTCCGGCACTCGCACCGTGCCGGGCATACAGCTCTTGCCCAGATCATTGCGCAACAAATCCACGATCATCAGATTTTCCGCACGATCCTTGGGATGGTTGCACAATTCTCCGGCAAGCAGACTGTCTTGTTGCGCGTCGCTGCCGCGCGGGCGCGTGCCCTTTATGGGCTTGGTTGTTACCTTGCCATTTTTTACACTGACAAAACACTCAGGTGAGGCGCATAAAATTTGGGTATGCGGAAGATTCAGGAATGCCGCGTAGGGGGCGGGGCTTAGACTACGCAACGCAAGATATGCACCGAACGCATCGCCGTCGGCACTTGCGCTGAAACGTTGCGCGAGATTGATCTGGTAGCAATCACCCGCCTGCAAATAATTCTGTACCGCCGCAAATGCGCCCGCGTAGTTGCCCGGCGTAAAGTTGGATACGATTTGCCCATGCACGCGAAAAGTGTCGACAGAGAGCGGGGGATAGCTTTGCAAACGAAGCAATATTTGCGGCAATAATTCTGTTGTTTCCGCAAATCGCTGATGCGACACCAGGCGCGCGGTATGTTGCCTGTGATCCAGCACCAACGCCCAATCGTAGATACCCACGGCCATGTCGGGTATCTGCCCGACATCTTGCGCGATGTCTGGCAACGCCATTATCCGGCGTGCCAAATCATAGCTCCAATAGCCCAGCGCACCCCCGGCAAACGGCACATCTGCTACGGGTACCACTTGCTCGCCTAATGCTGTGCGCAGTAATGCAAACGGATCTTTACATATCGTTTTTTCATCCAGCACCAACATCTGCTGTGGTGCAGCGGTGAGAATGTCATAGCGTGCCATTCCGCCACTATCCAGCCACACAGCGCAAGGTAAATCGGCTAGCGCAGCATAGTAGCGCGAGGCATCGGATTGGTATGGCAACTCGGCGCAATAGTAGCTCATCATTTAATCGGGGATAATCCGGCATCAGCCCGCCAAATACGGGCGTTAAGTCATGGCACGGCGTTGCGTGACATTTGAAAATTTAAAATACCGCGCTGCATCAGCAGCACAACACGAGCGGTTTTCCGATTGCGTGCTACCGCAAAAAACTAATGTATCCTGGGAACCCGCTGCTTTTCGGCTCGTTCCAGAATTTTTTCGTTAGTGATTTTTTGCAACCAGTCGCGTATCTGCGGAAGCGCTGCGATGGCCGCATCTTCGCCATTTTTAATCAATAGCAGTTTATGCGCTGTATCTATTTCGGGCGTTTGCCCAATGACGGGGCGAATCACAATCTGCGCCGATTCAAGCTCGCGTGCCAGAATGGACTGGCGCATGATGCGTATGCTTTGGGTGAGCGTGTCGATGATGTCTTGCGGAATAGGGTTGTCTTTCGGTTGTTGCGAAATGTCCACAGCAATCACAATGTCCGCGCCCATTTCACGAGCCACACTGACCGGTATCGGCTTCTTCAAATCACCATCCACATATTCGTTGCCATCGATCAGGACAGGATGGAACACGCCGGGAATGCTGCTGGATGCACGCACAGCCATGCCTGTATTCCCACTGTTGAACGCGACGGCGTTGCCGCTGCCCAGTTGTGTGGCAATCGCAACAAAGGGCTTGTTTAATTGCTCGATGGAGCGGTTTTTCAATGCGCGGTTGATGAAATCCTGTAATTGTTCGCCGCGTATGTAACCGCGTTTGGTCAGCTCAAAATCGTTGAGCTGATTCTGGTCAAGCTTGAGTGCGAGCTGCTTCAACTCATCGCTTTTATAACCGCCTGCGTACAAGGCACCTACTACACTTCCAGAACTGGTGCCCACCGCAATATCCACATTGATATCATTTTCTTCCAGAACTTTAATCACGCCGATATGGGCGAAACCTCTCTCCCCACCGCTGCCCAAAGCCAGCGCCACTACCGGCTTATCCGACTGAATAGGCTCAATTGAAACCGCCTTTGGAGGAGTAACATTTTTATATTGTATCGGCTGAGATACAGCACATGCCGCCAGCAGGAATGGCAACAGGAATAAAGCCCACCTTGGATTAAAACGCACAATTTCCTTTATCAGCGACCATGAGATTTCGGAAGATAATCACAAAATTCAAAAGAGGCAAAGGATAATCGCAAACCATTGTGGTTGCAAAGAAAAAATCACTTCAATTCGCGTTAACGAATCAAAAAATACACGCCAACAGGCACACCCAAAACCAAATCTATTGGGGAAAGCCCCTTACTGCCGAGGCATCAGGGGCTGCCACCATAACCAAGACCCCAATTAGTTCGGCTTGCCAATCCCTTGTGTAGGGAAAGGCCATGTTGCAGCCGGACGCACGGGCGCTGGCGCAGAAGGAACCGGCTTAGCCACCACAGGAGCTGCGGGTTTAGCCGCAACCTTTGCTACCGGCTTTTTAGCTACGGACTTGGGGGCTGCTGGCTTCTTAGCTACAGCCTTTTTGGCTGCTGGCTTCTTAGCTACGGCCTTGGGGGCTGCTGGTTTTTTAGCTACGGCCTTTTTGGCTGTTGGCTTCTTAGCTACGGCCTTTTTGGCTACTGGCTTCTTAGCTACAGCCTTGGGGGCCACTGCCTTTT
>CAIZNF010000008.1 GCA_903934275.1 uncultured Nitrosomonadales bacterium | reverse complement strand
CCGGTTTTAAGGAAATAGTCGATTTCGCGGAACAACCACGGGTGGCCTTGTGCCGCGCGACCGATCATTATGGCATCCGCGCCGGTGTATTCCAGCACGTATCTGGCCTTCTCCGGTGTGTTGATGTCGCCGTTGGCGATGATGGGGATGTTTACACTGGATTTGACCGCAGCGATGGTGTCGTATTCGGCATCGCCGGTGTAGGCGCAAGCGCGGGTGCGTCCGTGTATCGCCAGCGCCTGTATGCCAGCCGTTTCGGCAATTCTGGCGATGCGAATCGCGTTGCGGTTCTGCTTGTCCCAGCCGGTACGTATCTTCAGCGTGACCGGCACTTCCACCGCGCCGACCACCGCTTCCAGCAATTTGGCGACCAGTGGTTCATTTTGCAACAGCGCAGAACCTGCCATTACATTGCAGATTTTTTTTGCCGGGCAACCCATGTTGATATCGATGATTTGCGCGCCGCGATCCACGTTATATTTGGCGGCCAGTGCCAGCATTTTGGCATCCGCTCCGACAATCTGAACAGAAATCGGATCGGCTTCTCCTTCGTGGTTGGCGCGGCGCTTGGTCTTTTTCGAGCCATATAACAGTGAATTGGATGCCACCATCTCGCTCACCGCCATGCCTGCGCCCATGCGTTTGCACAACATGCGGAAGGGGCGATCAGTCACCCCGGCCATGGGGGCAACAATGAGGTTATTCTTTAGTTGGTAGGAGCCGATGCGCATGACGAACCTTTGCGATGGGGGCGTGATTATAAATGAAACTTGGTGTCATGTTATGATTGTTGTCATGAATTTTAATGTTGTTACCAAAGTAGGTCTGTACCCGCCCCGCCAAGCAGCTTCGGAAGGCTCATGGTAGGCACGATCCGACCTATACCCCCCTTAATTTACTAACGATAATTCACCATGAAAAACATTTTTACTCTATTTCTATTTGTATTGCTGTCTTCTGCCCAAGCGGGCGAAAATGAAATCCGCCAGTCGCTGCAGAGCAAATTTCCCAGCATCGGCAAGCTTGTGCATGTTGTAAAAACGCCTTATACGGGGCTTTATGAAATTATCGTCGACGATCAACTTTTGTATACCGATGCACAAGGGCAATACCTGTTCGATGGCAGCGTGATCGATGTAAAAAGCCGTCGCAACCTGAGCGAGGAACGCCGCCGTCAATTATTCGCCATCGAATTCGACAAACTGCCTTTCGATCTTGCGATAAAAAAGGTAAAAGGCAACGGAAAGCGCAAACTGGCAATTTTCACCGACCCTAATTGCGGTTATTGCAAACGTCTGGAAAAGGAGTTGTTCAAGATCGACGATGTCACGCTGTACTTTTTCTTGTACCCGATCTTGCAGGGTTCGGACGAGATCTCGCGTAGTGTGTACTGTGCGAAAGACCCGGTCAAAGCATGGGACGATTTGATGCTGGGCGGCGTTGCGCCAGCTCATGCGGTTTGCAATACGCCGATTGAAAAGATAATGGCATTAGGCAAGAAATACCATGTTGAAGGCACCCCCAATTTGATTTTTGGCGACGGGATGCAAGTTCCGGGATATTTGCCCGCGGAAGAATTGGAAAAGCGCTTGAATGGAACTGGGAAAAAATAAGGCCCGTCCATGAACTCTGAAGTTGAAAACCCCGAAGCCGAAATTTCACGCGACCTGCTCGCATGTGCAATCGACCAATCACATGATGGCATCACCATCGTAAATGCAAGGGAAAAGGGTTTTCCGCTGATTTATGTCAACAAAGGTTTTGAGAGACTGACCGGTTACACCTCTGGCGAAATTATCGGCAATAGCTATCGTGTCCTGCAAGGGGTGGATACCGAGCAACCGGGGCTTGCCGTTATTCGTGCCGCCGTCGCCAAAGAGGAAAGTTGTGTCGTCACGTTGCGCAATTATCGCAAGGACGGCTCGATGTTCTGGAATGAACTCAGTATTTCTCCGGTGCATGACCCTGAAGGCAAGCTCACTCATTACATCGGCATCCAGAAGGATGTGACCGCACGCATCCTGCTCGAACAACACCTGCACCAATCCAATCTCGATTTGCAAACGCTCAACCAGCAACTGAATACGCTGGTTTACACCGATCATCTGGTCGGTCTCAGCAACAGGCGGCATTTCGACGAGCGGTTTGCAGACCTGCTTTCCACCGCGCAACGCACCCGCAGCGAGCTATCGGTGCTGATGATTGATTTTGACCATTTCAAGCAATTCAACGAGCATTATGGGCGGGCAGCGGGAGATGAATGTCTGCGCGTGGTGGGCGATTGCATCGCAAAATCTTTTGTTCGTACATCGGACTGTACGGCGCGCTATGACGGGAATGAATTTGCTGTCGTGTCGCTGGCCGCCAATATTATCGAATTGCGCCATCACGCGCAGAAACTCTGTGATCAAGTACGCGCGCTCAATATCCCGAACAGCAACTCGTCATACGGCGTGGTGACCATCAGCGTCGGCGGCATCCATCGCCTGCCTGACCGTGAATCCACCGAGGTGGAAATTATTAAACAGGCCGATCATGAATTGCTTTCCGCCAAGCGTAGCGGGGGCAATCGGGCACAAATCTCGGACTGATGTTATTCAAAAAACAGCTATCTGATACGTTCGGAGTAATTTTTTATGAGCAACGCTGTATCGTGACGGAGTTTGGATTTATCCCAAGCCGGAGCCAAAATTGTAGGCCGGGCTCTGCCCGACATGGTGGGCAGAGCCCACCCTGCGGTTTTGTTGAAAAACTATTGTCATTTTTTTACATCATTTGATTGGTAAGTGACTAAAAGCGGCAATTCATCCTGATGAACTAACTGGCCATCTGACTAAGCGTGGTGAAACGTGCGCTAAGCCATTGGTTAGCGAAAAACACGAAAGGCATGAAATAACATAACAAGTTGCATTAACTTGGTGACTCACCCATTGGGTATTCATTAGCAGCATTGAGTCCTTATGAATTTTTTCGTGGTTTTCGTGACTTTCGTGGATAACTGCTTTTTCTAGGTTTATAGAGGTTCCCTCAAATCAATCATACGACCACCGGGTAGGTTTATGACAGAAAACACTTCCTCCAGAAAATCACTACGCCTAGTGATATATGGCCATGTACAAGGGGTGTATTACCGCGAATCCATACGGATCGAAGCGCAGAACATGGGGGTTTCAGGTTGGGTGCGAAACCGTCAAGATGGGGCGGT
>CAIZNF010000007.1 GCA_903934275.1 uncultured Nitrosomonadales bacterium | reverse complement strand
CGCGCGACAAGGAAACCGTGTCCATGGGCATCGAGGCCTCGCTCACGGGCCACCTGGTGTTTTCCACCCTGCACACCAACTCCGCCCCGGAGTCGATCACGCGCCTGATGGACATGGGCATGGACCCGTTCAATTTCGCCGACGCCCTGCTGGGCATCCTGGCGCAGCGTTTGGGCAAGCGCCTATGTGGTGACTGCAAAAAACCGCATATTGCGACCCCCGACGAGATCAAGGCGATGCTCGCCGAATATAGTGGCGAGTTGATGAATACGGCGACCTGGAAAAAAGATCCGGCTGCCGCCACCGAAGCTCTGCATGCCGAATGGGTGAAGCTGTTCGCCGACGACAAAGGACAATTTACGCTTTATGGCCCCGGTGGCTGCGAAAAATGTTCCAACACCGGCTATCGCGGGCGGGTGGGCTTGCACGAGCTGCTGATCGGGACCGATGCGGTCAAAAAAGCCATCCAAGAACACGCGCGTGTCGCCGAGCTGCTGGCCATCTGCCTCGAAGACGGCATGCATACATTGAAGCAGGATGGTATGGAAAAAGTGTTACAAGGAATTACCGATATGCACCAGATACGCGCGGTTTGTATCAAGTAGCTGGTAGCTACAAGCCACCAGCTACAACTAACAACTAAACGGAGCTGCCCCATGGACTCTACAGACAACATGCTGCATCGTCTCAAAGAACTGAATGAAATTGGTATCGCGCTATCGCAGCAGCGCAATATCAACAGCTTGCTCGAAACAATACTGATAGCGGCCAAGCGCATTACCAATGCGGATGCCGGTACGCTCTATCTGCACGATACGGAACAACGGGTATTGCGTTTTGAGATATTACGCAACGACAAATTGAAAACGGTGATGGGCGGAACCAGCGGTGTGGCGATCACCTTTCCCCCGATCCGGCTTTATGATGAGTCCGGCAATCCCAATCACAATAACGTGGCAAGCCACTCAGCGCTCAGCAGTGAGACAGTCAATATTCCCGATGCCTACACCGCGCAGGGGTTTGATTTTTCCGGCACCAAAAAATTCGACGGCGCAACCGGTTACCGCTCCAAATCGTTCCTTACCGTGCCGATGCTCGACCACGAAGACCAAGTCATCGGCGTGCTGCAACTGATCAACGCACAAGATCGGGAAAATGACACTATCGTGCCCTTTTCTGGAGATGATCAACAACTGCTGGAATCGCTTGCCTCGCAGGCCGCCATCGCACTCAGCAACCGCCGGTTGATTGCGCAACTGGAAGAGCTGTTCGAATCATTTGTCCAGATGATCAATACCGCAATCGACGATAAATCACCCTACACCAGCGGCCATTGCACCCGCGTACCGGTACTGACCATGATGCTGGCAGAGGCGGTCAATCAAACGAGTAGCGGCCCTCTCAAGGATTTTGCGCTGACCGACAGAGACCGGCGCGAATTAAAACTCGCCGGGTTGTTGCACGACTGCGGCAAGATCACCACACCGGTGCATGTGGTAGACAAGGCGACCAAACTGGAAACTATTTTTGACCGTATCCACCTGGTGGATGCCAAATTTGAAGTTCTCAAACGCGATGCGGAAATTGAGATGCTTACCAAAAGACTGAAGACAAGGGACGGAGGGCAGAACGGTGCGGAGGGGGAAACTATTCGCGCCGAATACGAGGCACGCATCCGGCAATTGGATGATGATCGCGAATTCTTGCGTCACTGCAATATCGGCGGCGAAGCCATGTCGGATGAATCACAGCAGCGTTTGCGCCAGATCGCCACCTATCAATGGCGCGATGCCGGAGGCAAGATGGGCAATTTCCTCAGCGAAAACGAAGCGGAGAACCTCGCCATACGCGCCGGCACATTGACGGCGGCCGAACGAGAGATTATCAATCATCACATCGACGTTACCATCAAGATGCTGGACTCCCTACCCTGGCCGGCACAACTCAAAAACGTCACCGAATATGCGGGCGGGCATCACGAGCGCATGGATGGAAAGGGCTACCCGCGCGGCCTCACGCGCGAGCAGATGCCGGTGCAAGCGCGCATGATGGGCATTGCCGACATTTTCGAGGCACTGACCGCAAAGGACAGGCCATACAAAAAAGGCAAGACGCTGACCGAATCGCTCACCATTCTCGGCAAATTCAAGCTTGGCGGGCATATCGACCCCGATCTGTTCGATGTATTTATCAGCGAAAAAGTTTATCTCGAATACGCCAAACAATTTCTCTCGCCAGAGCAGATAGACGACGTGGACTTGAGCAAAATACCAGGTGTCAATCTCAGCTCTTAAAGGCGCTTGCGGCTCGTAGCTCGTAGCTCGTAGCTTGTAGCTTGTAGCTTGTAGCTTGTAGCTTGTAGCTTGTAGCTTGTAGCT
>CAIZNF010000006.1 GCA_903934275.1 uncultured Nitrosomonadales bacterium | reverse complement strand
GCAGCACCAAAGGATATGCGGCAATTCTGCGGCTATCGCGAACACTGCTACTGTACTCCTCCGGTTCATGGGGCTCAATTCGGGCGAAAAAAATTGGCGACTGCGGTCTCTCCCGCAAGGGGAGAGGGGCTTTTGCTTGTTGCCAACTACTTTCGAATGCACCCGGGATCACCCCAATCCGGACAAGCCGGAACCAAAAAGGTGAAGTTGTTTTAACGGTTGGGCACGCTACGCCCTTCGACTATGCTCAGGACAGGCTTTGCCCAATCTACGCAATTATCCACCAGCACGTTGTTAAGCCTTAAACCGGCTAACCGCACTTTCCAGCGCACCCGCCAAGCTTTCCAGTTGTTGCGCTTCACCGGCAATTTCATTCGCCGCCATGCTGTTTTCTTCGGTAATGCGCGCGATTATTTCGACTTGCTGCGCCACTTGGCTGCTGGCGGCGCTCTGTTCGCGCAAAGCGGATGAAATTTCGCTGACGGCGGAGATTACCCGGTTTGCGCCGTCCCTGATCCGCCCCATCGAGTCACCGGCGCGGTTGGTCATCGCTACCCCTTCGGTAACGCGGGTGCCGCCTTCCTGCATGCTCGCAACGGCTTGTTGCGTGCCGCCCTGGATAGTGTCGATCATCGTGGCGATTTCTCCGGTGGAGCGGGCGGTGCGTTCGGCAAGCTTTCTCACCTCGTCCGCCACCACGGCAAAACCGCGCCCTTGTTCACCGGCCCGTGCCGCCTCGATGGCGGCATTGAGCGCCAGCAGGTTGGTCTGGTCGGCGATTTCCTTGATGACGTTGACGATTGCCGATATCTGGTTGGAATGTTCGCCCAATTGTTGGATGAGCTGCGAGGATTGATTCACAGAAACGGCAATCTTGCTCATTTCTGCCGCCGCGCTTTGCACTACTTCGCCGCCCCGGGAGGATAATTCCCCCGCCTCGTGGGCAATATTATGGGTTTCCTGGGCGCTATCGGCGACATGATTGATGCTGGTCGTCACCTCTTCCACCGCCGCAGCCATCGATGCTGTCGCATCGCTCTGGCTCTGCGATCTGACGGCGACGCTATGCGATGACTCGGAAAGTTTGCCCGCTGCCTGCATGACACCGTGCGCATTGGAAACCACCTGCTGAATGATTTCCTGGAAACTCTGGATCATCTGGTTAAACGAGTGGCCGATCCGGCCTATTTCATCCCCGGAAGTGACCGTTACCCGCCGCGAGAGGTCGTTGCTGGTCTGTATCTGGTGCATGGCGCTTTCCAGCTCATTCAGTGAGCGGGTTATACGGCGGGTAACCATGACCATGCCACCCCCGACCAGCGCGGTTATTGCGATGATGATGCCGATCAACCAGATGGCGTGGTTCCAGAAGATGGCTTCCACGTCGTCGAGGTAAATGCCGGAGCCGACCAGCCAGTTCCATCCATCGAACTTTTTAACGAAGGATAGTTTGGTGTATAGCTCTTCGGTAGTACCGCCGCCCGCTTTGGGCTTGGGCCAGTTGTAGGTGACGTAACCCTGCCCGGATTTGTTGGCGACTTCGTTGAAGGCGACAAACAAATTTTTCTTGCCGTCGGTTTTTTCGATAGCGCCATCAAGCCCGCCTTGCAGGCTCGTGGCACAGTTGAATTTTTCGGCATCTAGCACTTTACCGTCCAGCGTGGGCACGGTCGGATGCATCAGCATTTTCGGTATCGGCGCGGTGAAATCGTTGAGCCAGAAATATTCTTTTTGCTCGTAGCGCAATGCCTTGATCGCCTTCATCGCCGCATCTTTCGCGGCCTCTTCGGAGAGCGCTCCCTTCTGTTGCAGCTCGTAATAATGGCCGAGCAGGCTGTGCGCACCTTCGACCAGATGACGGGTCTTGACTTTGCGATCCTCAAGCAAGGTGGCTTTCTCTGACAGCAATGCAAAAACTGCGATCAGGGTCATGCCAGCCAAGGCCGCAACCATGATCAACAACAAACGGGTTTTGATGCTGATACTTTTTGCGGTTGAGTTTTCGGTATTCATTTTTCTTTCCTATCAAGATTATTTTTTTCCACTTTGCGTAGCGGAGGTATTAACGTGCGGGGTTCACAGTCGG
>CAIZNF010000005.1 GCA_903934275.1 uncultured Nitrosomonadales bacterium | reverse complement strand
TTACCTGTTTCGGTGGCGAGATCATCAAGGATGATTATTGGATTCGAGGGAGTGAATGCCTTGCGCATCAGAGGAACGCCATCAAGCTCTTCGCTCGTAGCATCAAGGTAAAGTTGTTTTACGCGAGCGTTCAGCTCTTTGAATACGGACTCGACTGCGTCGGCGTAGTGGCCAGCATTGAATCTTGGTTTTCCAAGTTCAACAACTCTTGGGTGCATGAGCAACCAGATGCCGGTTTCTTCTATGGTCTTGTGCCGCTGTTGCGTCCAGGGGAAAGGACTTCCGCAGTTACCGCAGAACTCAGGGCGAGAGGGTAAAGGTTCGGGCTTCTTGGTCAGGTATGAAACGCGGGCGACGAATGTATTGCCCAGCACCTTTCCGCAATTGCCGCACTGCTCAATGAATTTCTCTCCGCAAACTTGGCAGTTAGTCGCGGTTGACGGGGCTTCATCGGCGTAGATCAAGTGGCCGTTAGCGCAAAACTTGACGAAGAAACGTGACGGTCGCGACATGAGTTCTAACAGTTATTCACCAGACCTATCGGTCTGTACTATTAAAAATAGTGGCGAATGCACATTTTTGATAAGTAATTGATTCATTTAAGCTCCCGGATTTTTCTTTCCGCATATGCATAATAATACAGACGGGGGCGAGTGTCTCCTTTGGCACGCAGTGATCGTTGATGGTTGCAAACTGGCTGCCGTGAAGCTGTCACTGGTGAAAAATACTTTTTATAGGCTAAATGCTGCCAGACGTGGACACACAGACTGTGAAAAACCAGCACACGAATGCGCTGGCTTTTCTTTTTTCGTTGCACCCCGCGCTAATGTGAAAGACGCAACGCCTCTTGTACCTTGGCTCGTACGCTGGGCGTTATTTCCTGCCCATTTGTAAGAGCATGGTACACATCGCAAGCCAAGCTGAAGTTCTTCCTGGCCACCTTGTCAAAAAATACGTACATTTCAGCAGATAACGGCATGGTGAATCTCCTTTGTGTTGTTGGTGAAGAAGCCAAAAAGGGGCTTCACTAAGCCTGCAATGACTTAGTGAAGCCCCCTGATGGCTATTTCCAACAAGGGGATTCATCGTGTCCCTATCCGCAAACGTCGCGGATGGGACTCGTTGCTAACTACCTACTTCTTCGCGGCCTTACTGCGCCGCTTTGGTTTTGCATTCTCATCGTAGCCAAAGCGCTTCCACGCTTCGGGATCGATGGCCAGGGGCGTTACGCGCCCTGATTTGATGTTGACGAATTGGCCGTGATGCGTGAGCCGCCCATAACGAAAAAGCTCCCACAACAAGTTGCAAGCCGCATTCGCCATCGTGTCGTTGATGAACAGAGATTGTTTCTCCAACGCTTCAGCCAAACTGCAACTTGGCGTATCGTCTGTAGCATCCAGCGACCCGTCGATGATGTCGGGGTAGAGGTCTGCGACGTGAGGCAAACGATGTTCCCGTTTGAAGCTCTCACCGAAGATCTCGCCCAGCACCACTTGGCCATCATGTTCACGATTGCCGATGTCCAAGTAGTAGCAGGATGCGCGGTACATGCTGCGCTTGAGCGCTTTGAGTATCGCTGCCCTGCCCTTCCTGTTATCGACGCACCCGATCACGATGTCCGGCTGGGAGTTGAACCGCGAATCGTCAGTGACTTTCGCAATTTCAGCCTGCCATCCCGTTTGCATCAACATATTGCAGCGGTTGACCAATATTTCGGCCTTTGGCTGCCCAACATCGGATGGCCAGAAATTCTGCCGACCGACGTTGGTTTTAGACACTGTGTCTGGATCTACCACCAAGACATCCAAACCTTCAGGATGCCCCAGCTCGACCATCGCGAAGTGCATGTTGGCCAGCCGTCGCAAGACGTGCGAACCTGTGCCACCTGCACCAACCAACACCACCTTCACCGCCCGCGTAAGTAGGCGTGATTCGATGTTATGGATCATGTGTTTCCTTCCTGCCCTTGCGAGCTATCAAATGGAAGTGACACAAACATCCCGTTCGCACAGAGGCGAAATGATGCTGTCACCCCCGGCTTATCAAGATTTCCAATGACTCCGGCAATTTTTGTCGCACCTCGATCATCTTTGTTGTCAGTTCTGGAAAAGAACGCTTCTGTCAGCCCATGCGAATGCAAATCCATGACCATGTGTTCGTCTTCCTCCAGTGTTGGCAGGTTGACGTTGACATGACCAGGCCCGACCGATGTCTCTTCAAGCATCATCAGCCTCCACTCGTTCGTCCGTTGATTCCAGACGACCCAAGCAGCACACTCGTTTGGGCATCTGGCTCTGGCCTGCTCGATAAATTGAGCGACCATTGCCTTCGGCAATTTGCCAAAGCCGAACCGCATTACCTCACTCACTTGCCCGTATGGAACCGGGATGGTTGAAGGCTTTGCGGCCAGCACGTGCACATACAGCCATGCGCGGCAAACTTCCAGCCAGACACCGTTTGCGGCCATCAAGATTCGATTGCCCGGTGTGCCCAGTTCTTCCAGTTTGGAGTAGCGTGGCACCATCACCGTGGGCATCACGCTTTGCAGCGCAACGTCACGGCTGTCCATGCTTCACCGTCCTTTCAAATGCCTGCCCCAGCGTCTCTCCAGCGCGCACCAATGATTCAGTCGGGAATGCCCGGCCTTTCATCAGCGCACGCCACAATGCAAAGATGCCGCCGCGATACAATGTCAGTGCATCTTTTTCGTGGACGTTCGGATGGGTGAAGTAGCTTCTGAAAAACGCTTCTTCCCATGCTTCCGTATTGAATTTCAATTCGCCCTTCGGCGTTTCGATGTTGCCAGTACAGATGCGACCACCTTTCCAAACGTTGAGGTATGGAGCCACATACAGTGGCGTGCTCGATGTTGGACGCTTGTTGCCCTTTACGGCGAATACATACCAATGCCCCCTGCCAATGATGAACACCAGTCCGGGTTGATAGGTATTTGCGCTTACATCTTGCCCAATCTCATCGTTTTTGAACCACACCTGACGCTTCTGGGATTTGCAGTACCACACAAGGTAGTCGCTCCCTTTGGCGAGGATGTGATTCCCCAACAACTCTGCCGGCGCGTAATCCTCCGGCACGAGGGTTTGCATCATCTTTACGAGGCCAGTCTTGGAGACCGGTGTGCCCGCTACGATGGTTGCTACGCCCTCTTTGCTTGTTTGAATGTCATGCACTGAAGCGAATACCGCCTGCCCGCCGCGTTCGCCATACAACAGGATCGCGTGTGACATTCCGTACACCTTCTGTGCGCCAGACACGCATGCTGCTTGAATTTGCATGATGCCTCCTTTATTGAACATCACCGATGCAGCGCATCAGGCGATCAAGTTGTGTGTAGAGCGCGAAGCCTTTCTCCATTTCGGCCTTCCATTTCAGGAAAGCCCTCTTGTTGAATGCGACTTCAGCCACTCCATAAATGTCGGTATATTCACCGCCGTCACTCGTGCTTTGATAAAAATCATCCATCACACGACCCAGCATGTCGTCACCTGTCCCCACGTAGCAGGAAAAGAAGACCGGCTCCCCATAAAAGTTATCCAGGTAAGGCAATCTGGCATCCCGTTCGATCAAGTCCATGACGGACAAGATGACCCGCGCCGTTTCGCCCGCCGTTTCCGTGCTGGTTGCGATACGTTGAATCACATCACGTTCAAGCCCTTCGCCGCTGACGAGGTAGCTTGGAAATGATGCTAAGAACTGGCTTGGCAACAATGTATCTTCGTCAAGCTCGCCCTCATCACCAATTACACCCATCTCTTCTTTGAAATCCTCATCATTGTCCGTCCCACACCAGTACAGGTATGAGGCGTGATGAAGAGCCACTTGCGGCGTGAACGCCGTGAACGTCCGATAACCGGCCAATTCCGCGATACTGACTGCGGTACGACCGAGTCCCGGATGCACCGCCTCCAACATCTCGACTTTCGCCTTGACGTTGATGTATGGCGTTGTTTGCTGTGATTGAAACCCGATGTACAGGAGTTTCTTTTCTGGCTCACCTTCGTAATCCAGACCGAAAGCATCACGATCCAGACTTGCGACAAGCTCGAATTTATCCAGCACTTGTATCTCTGCGCAGTGTTTTGAAGCCCACACAGATAATGATTGACCGATGATGTCGCGCGCCGATGTCTTGTCATGGATAACGAGTTCGTCATCCTCAATCAGCTCTGCGCACAACTTGGCCGCCTGCAACCATCTCCCATCACCCTCATCAATCACCGAAGTAACCGGTACGTGCCGAGAAATGAAAGGTAGCGTCAGAAAACCAGTGGCAGCGCTCCCGAAGGAGGTAGCAACAGGCCTTCCTTCTGCGTGCTCTTTGACGAGCGCACGAGTTGAACCAATGCGTTGACGCATGATTGCTCCTCTTTGGAAACAAACGGGGCTATCATTAGCCCTGTCTGCTTGGTTGAGGAGTCATCCTTGGATAAGGCTTTAAGTCTTGCCTTCAGTGATGACCCCATGATCAGCCCTTCGTCCCCACGCCCTTTTTGAACGTGTAGACCAAGTTGCCCCCCTTCTTTTCCGGTCCCTCGATGGAGGCCGAGATCAGTTCAGGATAGGTGGCTGCATAGACATCGCGGACTTCTTCCAGCGACAAACCTTTCCCAGGATCAGGAAGGGTCAAGCCGCTGTACGCAAAGGTGCGATTCAGTATTGTGGTTTGGATAGCCATTTCGTCATCCCCCCCTATTCCCACAAACCCTTGGCTTCTGTCGAAGCCGCAGGTGCGGAAGTTATTGATGTCGGTTCTGTTGAAGCCGGTGCAGTGCAGCACGCGCCAGTGTCATCATCACCGTCATTGTCATCATCCGATCCTTCGGGGTTGTCCGTGGTAGTGGGAGATGCCGTTTTTGCTGGCTTGGCGATCGACTTCTTCGCTTTGTCAGCAGCTTCCTTCTGTGCCGCTTCCAGAATCGCTTCTGTAGCAGCCAGTTGGTCGGCCAAGGTTTGACGCTTGGGCACATAGCTATTGAGATGCTCAACGAACCCATCATCGAACTCGGCGGCAGTGCCGGTGAGAGACAATGGGGTGTCGAGAACGTTGCCCGCTTTGCCCCCATACGGTGTAACAGTCACCGTGATGGTGCCATCCGTATTGTTGACCAGCGCGATAGTTAAGCTAGCCAAATTGGCCAGCAATGGTTGAAGTGCTGAGAACATGGTGAATCTCCTTTTTGGTGAAACGAAAAAAGGGACACCATGCCCCAAGGGGAACGATGTCCCCGCTTGGGTGAGCGCTGCTTTTGGTGATTCATTGACACTTGCGTGTCTTCTGTTTGTTTGGATTGGCCAGCCACCAATATCAACTCAGCGCAATAAGCGCCGGGTGTGAATCCGCTTTGCAAAACACACCTTCCAATGTGCTTTGAAAAGCCCACCCCCGAAGGGGTGGGTGAAGTTTAATCTACTGCATGTTTCAGCACCTTGGGAATTTTGCCTTCGTACACGAAGCCTTCAATCTCCATCAGTGCTTTGATAAACTCGTCCTTCTTACCGCTTTTCGCTTTGGCGTATTTCTCGCCAAGCGCGGCTTTCAGACCAAGCTCTTCCGCAATCACCTCGATCTCGCTCTTGGTGAGCAGATCAAGGAATTCTGCGTTCAACTTCCAGTGTTTTACCAAATCCACTTGCATGAACCTGAGCATTTCCGGCAGATGCGACTTCTCGATACTATCCGTGATTGAAATTACGATCCCGGACAACATCTGCGAGCGCACCTTGTCGTCAACTTCCGCCACCATCACAGCAGCTTCGCCGACATTACTGACGGGGGGCTTTTGCGATGTCATCGTTTCAAAACCGGATGCCAGTTTTGTAGATGACACATTCGTTCCGCCGCGCGTCATCATTATTCCGATGAGCATGCACAGGTTCTTATGTGGATCTGCGAACAGTTCTTTCTTCAACGCCTTGCGCCAGACACCGATCCGATAGTCCACGACACGCTGTGTGTCTTGAACCGATGTCACGGTAGCTTTAGAAGTGATTGTGGATTTCTCCGCGCCATTCCCGGCTACAGGCGTTGAACCGGCAGGTTTAGCCGTTGCTGGAGCAGTCGCAGGCTTTGCAGCCGCTTTCTTTTCCGCCAACAAGCGTTCACCCACTTTTTTCGTGTGGCATGAGGTATCGAAGCATTGTGACTCATACACGTTACCCACTTTACCGGGTATCGCGCTGATCGCCGCTCCGAACGACTTGCAACTACGACATGCCGCTGCTTGCTCATCACCAACGCCGGTTGCACCTTCTGCGATCACCTTGATAACCGTGTTGTTTTCGCCCTGTCGGACGATGACAACGCGAGGATAGTTCTCTTCCAGGGATTTTTTCTTGGCTTCCAACACATCCTCAGTCTTCTTATTGAAACACGCACTGTTGGTGCAATGCCCGCCAGAGACGGCTTCGGCGAACAATGCCTGCTGGTTCCCGCTGTTGTGGTGACAGCTTGTGCAGTCTGCTTTATCGAAGATTGCCAATGCCATCGACCGTGAAATTTCCTCCAACCCTGCTTTGAATTCAGCAACACTTGGAAGTGTTGTTTGAGCCAGCAGGTTCACAATCGCCTTTTCCTGCCTGTCCTTCGGCGCCGCCGCCAGCAATTCAGCATGGCCCAATTGGATCGTGCGTTCATTGAGAGCAGTCATCACAGACGGGCTACAGTTCATCAGCGCAAGACGCTTATCCAGCGTACTGCGTGACCAACCAAGACGCTTTGCTGCCTCATCTCTGTTGCCTTCACAACGGCCAAGAATCTTGGCGGCGGCTGCGGCTTCTTCGGTGGGGCTCATGTTGGCGCGCTGGGTGTTCTCAATCAGCGCCATGTCATCGGCTTCTTCGTCAGAGATCGCTTTGGCGATGACCGGAATTTCATAGTCATCGCCAAATACCTTTCTTGATGCGCGAGCGCGACGTTCACCAGCTACGATTGCGTATCCGCCTTCGACCGGACGAATCAGAATCGGTTGTATCACTCCTTTTGCTGCCAGGATTGAGGCTTCCAATTCCGCCATCTCTACCGGATCGAAATATGTACGCGGATTGTTTCCAGCCAGAAGGCTGCCAACACGGATGTTGGTGATTGTTTGATGTTCCATTTTGTATCCCTCTTTGGTTAGTGCCCTTGAGGGATAGACCAAGCCCCTGGGGGACTCGATGTATCCCCGTTGGGTGATTGGAAAAAGTTGACTACATTTGATTTTTGATGCCTGCCTTGAGTATCTTGTCGGCGG
>CAIZNF010000004.1 GCA_903934275.1 uncultured Nitrosomonadales bacterium | reverse complement strand
GCTGAAAGACTGGCTCAAAACGCATTCAGCGGTGTAGATCTGTCTTCCCCACCCGCGTGGATTGCTCCGAACAGTTGACGCAGCCATCGTTGACCAGTTCAAAGGAGTCTGATCATTAAAAGGGTAGAGTAGAGGACAGGTTTTCACCTGCCCCCCCTCATCAAACCGTGCATGCGCTACTAACGCACACGGCTTTCCGATGTTCTTCACGCCAAGGCATGCGCCGTTTTCCAGCCCGCCGTTATCGGAACTTTATAGAGCCCGTAAGTCGCATAAAGCGTTTGACGCGGGAAGCGCTTTGAGGCCGTTCCCCTGTCACTGACCTTGTGACGTTTCATCAGGTGCGTGCGCAAGCGTTCTTCTGCATACGCCTTGACCTTGCCCAGTGCCTTGCTGGAGTTTCGGTAGTGGAAGTAGCCTGACCAGCCGCGAAGGCTGGCATTCATGTTCTTGACTACGTCGACCAGCGGTACTGGCGTGAGCCGTCGATCCGTCTGCTGCTTCATGCGATCTTTGATTTTCGCAAGAGACTTGGGCGCTGGGCATATATGCGGATAGCTCTTGCCCGAGGTCCAGCTCTTGCTCATCCTGATTGAAAAACCCAGGAAGTTGAAACTCTCCTGTCTGGCATCAACGATGCGGGTCTTGCTCTCATTTAACGTGAGATCAAGTCGCCCCAGCACATGACGCACGGTGGCCAGCGGCGCATCCACTGCACCCGCACACAGTACAACAAAATCGTCCGCGTAACGAACGATGCGCGCCTTGAGCTTGCCGCTTAGTTGATGCCTCACCCAGATCCGATCCAGTAGGTGCAGGTAGCAGTTGGACAACAGCGGTGAGATCACACCACCTTGTGGTGTGCCTCGGCTGTTGGCTTTGCCGCCGCCTACATTTTTCCTGGTGCCGTCCTTGTCCTCCCCGATGACCGGCGCTTTGAGCCATTGCTTGATGATGTGCAATACCGCACCATCAACAACTCGCTCGGCTACGACAGCCAGCAGTTTGGCATGAGGGATGCTGTCGAAGTATTTCGACAGGTCGGCATCAATCACTTTGATGTAGCCAAGATGCAAGGCGTTGGCTATTTCATCAACCGCATCGTGGGCCGACTTCTTTGGCCGAAATCCGTAGGAGCTCGGGCAGAAGTCTGCTTCAAATATCGGTTCGATGACCAGCTTGAGCGCCATCTGGGCTACCCGGTCGCGGATTGTCGGTATCCCCAAGGGACGCTCAGTGCCGTCCGCTTTGGGAATCATGACGCGCCGTACCGGACTGGGGTGATAAGTCCTTCCTTTCAGGTCTTGGGCCAGTTCCGACAAAAACGTCTCTATCCCTGTCTTCTGCTCTATGTCCTCAAAGTCCATCCCGTCAACGCCGGGGCTTCCCTTGTTGGCACGCACAAGGCGGTAGGCAAACATGAGGGTGTCGGCCCGCCATACCTTGTCATATAGCGCATAGAAGCGATAGGCCGGTTCTTGCTTGGCCTTGGTGTATAGTTTCCTCTGTAGTGTCCTGATCTCTTCAGGGGTTGTTAGCAACATGGCAATCCCCTTCTCCTTCACTCTTTGGTTGCACGAACAAAGCAGGGTCCCTTCCCTCGACCGGGGTTATGTTGTCCCTCGGTCTCAAACGGTACTATGAACCCCTCCGACTCCCGCTACGACCTGCGGCGCTTTCGTTTCCTTATGCGCAGCAGTCGATGGCCTCCCCACCGCCGTAGCGGGTCTCCAGCACTGGACAGTAAATCTTCGAGTACATGCCGACCCTGCTACCCCGGAAGAAGATGGATGCCACTCCCGTTATTTCAGCATCCATCCAACGGCCTTCCCCTTCTGTCCACAGGGTCGGCTCCTCCAATTCGTTTACGAGGCTACGTGT
>CAIZNF010000003.1 GCA_903934275.1 uncultured Nitrosomonadales bacterium | reverse complement strand
GGTGGCGTGCAACTGTTTCGTTATTCGGGGGAGTGTTCTTGGCATCATGTCTGTTAGGTTAAATCACTTGTCCAATAAAATTGTCGACTGCGCGGGCCATTGCGCCAATGGGTCGCGCGTAAAACCGTTTTTGGCAAACTGCTGCCAGCGACCGATCACATAACACACCAGCAGGTTGGCGTGCGCGCCCACATCCACAGCGTCCCCCATCTCGCCCTGTGTGGCGGCTACGCGCAGTGATTGCTTGAGAGTCGCCTCGATGCGATCCAGCAACTGGTTGATGCGCTGCTGCAAACGCTCATCCTCGTTCACCAGCGCGTCGCCGATCAGCACCCGCGACATGCCGCGATTTTTTTGCGCGAAGCCGAGCAGCATGGACACAGTCGCTTCGACCTGCCGCAAACCGCTTTTTTCTTCCTGGGTGATCTTGTTAATCAGGCCGAATACCGACTGCTCGATGAACTCTATCAGCCCCTCGAACATCTGCGCCTTGCTGGCAAAATGGCGGTACAAAGCCGCTTCGGAAAGCTCCAGCCTGGCCGCCAATGCCGCCGTGGTGATTTTCTCGCCCTTGGGTTGTTCCAGCATCTGCGCCACAGTTTGCAGTATTTGAAGTTTTCTTTCGCCCGGTTTGCTTGCCATATTTACCCCATTAATTAAAACGATGCAGCACACTTGGCAACTGCATCACATCACGAATCTTCACGTCCACATACGGCGCATTTTTGTTTCCGGTATTCACCCAAACCGTGCGCATCCCTAGCCGCTTTGCCGTTTGTAAATTTTCCAGACTATCTTCTACCATCACACATTGCGCCGCCCTGATGCGATGCCGCCGCAACAGACGGATGAAGCCAAAACTATCTGGCTTGGGGCGGTAGCGTGTCTGTTCCACCGCCATCACATCGTCGAACAAATCCGCCACGCGCAACAGCTTTAGCACCGTTTGCGCGTAGTGTTGCGGCGCATTGGAAAATACTATTTTTCTGCCCGGTAATGCTTTCAACACATGGCGTAGACGCGGTTCGCGAAGCACCATCTGCGGCAAATTTGGAAACTGATGGGTGTGCCACAAAAAATGTTCCGGGTCGGTGCCGTGATGGCGCATCAAGCCGCTCAACGTCGCGCCATAGCGTTGCCAGTAATGCATGCGCAACGCGTTTGCCGCCGCCTCATCCAGATGCAGATACTGCTGCAAATAAGCCGTCATGCTGCGGTTGATATGCGGAAAGATGTGCGGTGTGGCGTTATGCAGCGTGTTATCCAAGTCAAAAATCCACAGTGGGCGAGCCATCATATTCGTTCGCAGATTACTCAGGTTAAATAGGTCGGTTTTGAATCTGCGTACATCTGCGCAATCTGCGGATAAAAGCTTTTTATTTGCTTTTAATTAAAGTGCCCACACCCTCGTCGGTCAGGATTTCCAGCAACAGCGCGTGCTGCACCCTCCCGTCGATGATATGCACCGAGCGTACTCCGCCGCGCGCCGCGTCCAGCGCGGAGGCGATCTTGGGCAACATCCCGCCGGACAATGTGCCTTCGGCGACCAGGCCTTCGATTTCCCTGGGTGTTAGCCCGGTCAGCAGGTTGCCGTCCTTGTCCAACACTCCCGGTGTGTTGGTCAGCAGCACCAGCTTTTCGGCGTGCAGCACTTCGGCGAGCTTGCCGGACACCACGTCGGCGTTGATGTTCAGCGTCTCGCCGTCCGGGCCCACGCCGATCGGTGCGATCACCGGGATGAAATCGCCGGAATCGAGAAAGGAAATAATGGACGGGTCGATTTTTTCGATCTGACCGACCAGCCCGATGTCGAGCATCTTGCCCGGCTCGTCCTTGCTTTCCAGCAATAATTTTTCGGCGCGGATGAATGCGCCGTCCTGTCCGGTCAGC
Source organism: uncultured Nitrosomonadales bacterium (assembly GCA_903934275.1). Taxonomy (GTDB): domain Bacteria; phylum Pseudomonadota; class Gammaproteobacteria; order Burkholderiales; family Gallionellaceae; genus Gallionella. The sequence goes on along the minus strand of CAIZNF010000003.1, from coordinate 1,068 downwards.
CCGACAGCCTTGCCGCCATGCCGGTTGATCAGGTTGACGATGTCCTTATTGACCTTGCCGAGCACCATTTCAACCACATCCATGGTCTCCTCGTCGGTGACGCGCATACCCTGAATGAACTCGCCTTGTTTGCCGACGCGCTTGAGCATCTCGTTGATCTGCGGCCCGCCACCATGCACCACTACCGGGTTCATCCCGACCAGTTTCAGCAGCACCACATCGCGCGCGAAGCTCTCCTGCAACACCGGGTCGGTCATGGCGTTGCCGCCGTATTTGATCACTATGGTTTTATCGAAGAAACGCTGGATATAGGGCATCGCCTCGGAAAGCGTGCGTGCTTTCTTGTCTGCGGCGGAAGGCGTAAGGGACATGGGTTTTCCTCAAGAATGGTGTAGGCATGCATTCCGCCATCAGGCGAAAGCTCGCAAATTTGCCGCGAATTCTACACCAGAAGAAAATTTGAATGGCTAAAAATAAAACAGGCATCATATGCCGCCTATTTTATGGCAGGAGCAAATGCTTACCTGGTGAATTTATTGAACACGCAACATGCTTCTTGCCACCGAATTATAATCAGCTGGCATTACATAGTCATAGCCAGAAATAATGGTATTGTTCACATCCACCAGTTTGAGATTCACATAGACATACGCATTGGCATCCGAGTAAGTGCCGACTACCATCGCTTGCGCCTTATGCGAGACTGAAATCTCCTTTAGTTCGCGTGAGAGTAACAATTCCCCCGTACTTGATTTAACAAACAACGTGCCACGTAGCTTCACCTCTTTGACGGTATAGCCCATGTTGGCGAGCCTTGAGGCGACTTGTTCGGTTATGGTGCGTCCGAGTGTGGAAGACTGTTCCAGACTATCTATATTGACTAGCGTTGCGACAACAATAGGCGCGGATTTATCCAATGCAGTCAACGATGTTTTGACCAAGGACTCCGCTGCCATGTAGTTAGCCTTGATAAATTGGCTGTCAGCAGCCGTGTTGTAGATGCTCCCTGTGGGTTGTGCAGCGCAGCCGGATAGCAGCAACAAAATGGCAAGCAATGTTTTATTCATT
>CAIZNF010000002.1 GCA_903934275.1 uncultured Nitrosomonadales bacterium | reverse complement strand
TGCTGTTCCAGAAACAGTAACCGGTCCTGGGTCACATTTCAATCAGCACCCTAGGTCAATATTCAATCGGCGCTAACACCTGATGATTTGCACTTGTGAATAATGACCTTCAAGAGATCATTGAGATACTGAAAAATCATGTTCTTGTGCTTTCTTGATTTTGATGGCTGCCTTCACCCTCAGCATGACCGCGAACCCACGCCTACCGACCAGATATTTTGCCACCTGCCACGATTCGAGGGCGTGATGCGCGATTTCCCAACCGTCGAAATCGTTATCAGCTCAATGTGGCGTTACCAGTTCACTCTTGATGAACTGCGCGCCCGGTTTTCGCCCGATATAGCTGCTCGCATCATTGATACGACAGCGATGACAGAACGTGTTGATGGATATTTGCCTAACCGGCGCGAGGGTGAGATTTTGGACTGGTTGTTAGTGACAGGCAATGAAAACACGCCGTGGATTGCTATTGACGATGCTGTATGGCAGTTCGAGAAACACCGTGACCGGCTGGTGGCTTGTACCTGGTATCGTGGCATTGATGATGAGGTGGAGGAGCGGCTTAGGGCTATGTTATTAAGTTGCAAGGATCACCGCCTGTTGTGAAACCCATCAAGTAGCAGGTGCGGTACAACTTTATGCCAAAGGCAATTCCCAATCTTCTATTCGCAACCCTGCCACACGCTTGAATTCACCGGTGTTGTGCGTAATCAGGGTGGCGTCGTGGGCGCGGGCGATGGAGGCAATGAGCGTGTCGTTCGGGCCAATAGGTTTGCCTTGGGTCAACAGATCGGCGTGAATTTGCCCGTAGTGCTCGGCGCATTCGTCATCAAAAGCCAAGCTTTGCAGTGGGGCAAAAAAGGTTTTGAGCAGTTGCAGATTGGCTTCTACCCGTTGGCTGCGCCGGGCGCCGCACAATAATTCTGCCTTGACCACGCTGCACATCGCAATGTCAGCAGGGCTATGTTGTTGGAAGTGTTGCAGGATGGCCGGATGTTTTTCGTTAAGCAAATGGATGCAGACGTTGGTGTCGAGCAGGTAAATCATTTGATTTTCAGGCGCTCTTCCAACGCCAATTGCGCCGGACGCGCAAGCGGCTCACCTTCCCATTTCCCGAAGATGTCAAAATAGCCTTCAGGCCAGCTCGCGCTAGAGCCTGCGTCGCGTTTGACCAACTCCGCCAGATAGCGCGAAAGGCTCAGGCCGGATTGCGTGGCACGGCGCTGAGCTTGATGGGCAATCTCTTCGGGGACATAACAATGTAGCTGAGCCATGAAAACCTCCTTGTATATGTGCTATATGTGGATTCTAGCAAAGATTAGGCTACAAGCACGCATTTTTGAACATTGCGTGTTATCAAATTTCTAAAAGGCGTTCCAGCCCGCTGCATACCTCGAAGATATTCTTGTGCCCTTGGATACACAGATTCGCGCAGATTTTCAGGCAGATAAATCCCCATCCGCACCAACCGCGACGCATCCTGTCGCGCTACGGATTCACAATGTCGCCATTATCTTAAAGGAGTGACAAATGGGAAAACTTAGCAGTGACAATGTCAGGATGCATCCGGTTTACTGTGACTATCGCGATATCGCGCGTTGCTGGATGCTGCAACTGCTGGTTCCATTGGGTGCTCACAAGGGATTAATTAAAGAGCGCCACTGCACTGAAGATGAAGTGTTGCATGAACTGGGGCTATCTCACCTACTTGAAGCCGAAGACTTTAAGGAAAATGAAGCAAGTGTTGGCGGCTAAGTAAAGTCGCGTAAATCTAGGCGCAAAGCCAAATTTGATTAGTGCGCCAGCCAGTCGCCGTTTTTATGGATTGTGTTGGAATGTCAGAG
>CAIZNF010000001.1 GCA_903934275.1 uncultured Nitrosomonadales bacterium | reverse complement strand
TCAACCTCACCGGTGCCGCGTTGCTCGGGGTGGAGCGCAACAAACTACCGTATCACCGCTTCGCCTCTTACGTTGCCACAGAAGACCGCGACCGCTGGCATCGCCATTTCATGTATGCGCTAAAAGACGACAAAGCGCTGTCTTGTGAACTGGCACTCCAGCACGACAACGAGCCACTTCTTTACGCCCAGTTGAATTGCTTGCGTTTAAAAAATGATGGTAAGGATTTTGTAGTGCGCGTCGTGCTGACCGACATCACAATGCGCAATGATGTGGCAAATAAATTGCTTCTGGAACGCGACCAGAATCAGCACTACCTTGATACGACTATGGCTCTGATAGTTGCACTGGAAAGCGATGGCAAAATTAAAATGATTAACCGCGCCGCTGAAAACTTGTTGGGCTACGCCAAAAACGAATTGCTTGGACGCAACTGGTTTACTACCTGTCTGCCGCAACCTGAAGGCTCGGATATTGTGCTTCCTATCTTTATTCGGCTTATGGCTGGTGATATGCAGTCAACTGATAAATTCGAAAATGCTGTCCTCTGCCGGGATGGTAGGCAACATACAATTAGCTGGCACAATAGCTTGCTAACCAATACTACCGGTCAAATCGTCGGCACACTCAGCTCTGGATTGGATATCACTGACCGCAAACAATCGGAAGCCTTGCTGAGCAATGAGCGCGAACGCATAAAAACCATTCTCGACACGGTTGGAGACCCCATATTCGTCAAGGACAATGACCATCGCTTCATCCTCGCCAATCGTTCCTTCTACGATATGCTCAGTCTCGATGAGTCTGCTGTGATAGGTAGTACACTTGCGGAAAGCCTTTCAACAGCCGAAATGCAACATTTTCTCAGAGTCGACCGGCTGGTTCTCGATACCGGCATACCCGATCTGCGCGAAGAGGCGCTTACTGTGAGAGATATCACGCGGAACATCATCACGAGGAAGGCTCGCTTCGTCGAATATTCCGGGGAAAGGTTCCTGGTTGGCTCAATCCACGACATCACCGAAAACAAGAAGTCCGAGCAGGCACTCATCGAATCGCTACACAAATTGGAAGAAAAAGAGTTATCCAAATCCCGCTTCTTCGCCGCAGCAGGACACGACCTAAGGCAACCGCTGGCAGCAGCCAACTTGTTCCTTGATGCGCTCAAAGCCACCGAACCAACCCCCAAGCAAGATAAGATCATCCAACGCCTGGATCAGGCAATGTCCACTTTCAGCGGACTGCTCAATTCCTTGTTGAATATTTCCAAGCTGGATTCCGGCGTAATCAAGCCGGAACCCACTCCAATCAATGTGACCGAGGTCTTTAACTTGCTGGAACAGTCTTTCGCACCGATGGCCAGCGAGAAGCAGCTCTGTTTCAAGCTGCACTTTCCGATGAAAGAAACACTGGTCGTTTTTAGCGACATCGGTTTGCTCAATTCAGTGCTGATGAATATTGTTTCCAACGCAATCAAATTCACATCGAATGGCGCTATATTAGTCAGTGCCAGAAAACGCGGACGTGAAGTGCTGTTTCAGATATGGGATACCGGCATAGGTATTTCTGACGAACACCTCGAACACGTCTTCGACGAGTTTTATCAAGTCGGCAATCCGCAGCGCGACAGGACAGCAGGGCTGGGGCTGGGATTAGCCATTGCCAAGCGTGCAATCACGCTATTGGGCAGCAGGATTACATGCCGTTCTCAGATTGGACGTGGGTCGGTTTTCGAGTTTTGCTTGCCTTTGGACGGCGTGTTAAAACGGCAGAAGCAGCAAGCCGCTATTGAGGCATTGCAGGGAGATGAGACCAACCTGTCTTTCGTACAAGGCAAACGTTTTGTAGTGGTGGAAGATGACCTGCTGGTCGCACAAGCCTTAACCCAATCTCTGGAGGGGTTAGGCGGAGAGGTGGAATGTTTCCATAGCGCGGAAGATGCCCTGCGCCACACCAATATCGAATACGCTGATTGCTACATCGTCGATTACATGTTGGGCGGTAAGCTCAATGGGATCCAGTTCTTGAATACGCTCCTTCAAAAATTCGACAAACCCATCAAGGCAGTACTGGTGACAGGCGATACGTCGTCCACTTTCATTCGTGATGCGGCAAATTTTGATTGGCCAGTGCTACATAAGCCGGTCAATACGGCAAAGTTGATTTCTGCACTCGGCGCACAGGAAGCCTGCCCATGATTTTATATAATCCTGATAAGCCTCCGTTCGAAATGATACACACCATCATTTTTATTTACGGGTTCAAGGTTGTTTCCAAGCTTGCCGATAGTTGATCCTAACGGGCATGGCGAGTGCCACCTCTGATAATGAAACTTGCCATGCCCGCCCCCTCCCCAACCCTCCCCCGGAGGGAGAGGGGGCAAACGAATCGCTTCGCGAGTTTCACGTTAAAAACGGCAGTTTCATCCGCAGATTACGCAGATTTCCGCAGATTAAACAAAGAATTGCCCCGTTTAGCGTACCCACCTTCTGGGTGATACTGTAATCATCGATAACTGCATGAAAATCTGCGTTAATCTGCGTAATCTGCGGATTGAACT